>PXRA01000091.1:0-9157 GCA_003021725.1 Halobacteriales archaeon QH_8_64_26 | reverse complement strand
GTCTTCACGGCTTCGGCCGTGAGCGGTTCGTCGCCCTCGCCCCGGTAGAGCAAGTCGTCCCCGCCGATCGTCGCCTCGCCGAGCAGGTTCTCGGCGGCGGCCATCGCCTTCTCGTTCGCGCGTTGTGCGACGCGGATGGACTCGATCTCGGCGGGCGTCTTTCCCGCGCGAGCTTCGGTGAGAACGCCGTCGTACTCCGGGGTCACCGCAACGTCGAGGTCGCGCAGGCCATCGGCGGTCCCGACAGGGAATCGGGGCGGAACCGCGACCGAGGCGACGTCCTGGGTTGCGAGGAACTCGGCGAGCACGCGGTGGTTCGCTTCCTCTTGCCCGTAGGCCTCGCGCTTCTCGCGATAGTCGAAGTCCGCGAGCCGAAAGACCGCCGCGGCGTGGCTCTCGGTGCGCGCACGGCCGTACTCGAGCCCTGAGACGAGCAGGAAGACCGAGCCGCCATCGCTCGATCCTTCGGCGTCCGCGTCGGCTTCGTCCGCTGCGCTCTCGCTTTCATCCATCCCATCCAGCACGAACAGCGAGACGAAGGGATCGGGCGCGTCGAACCCCGAGAGATAGCGTTGATCCGAGCTCTCGGAGGCAGCGTCGAGCAGGTAGCCGTCCACGCCTTCGTTATCGAGAAACGACGCGAGTTCGGAGAGGTCCGGTCGGTCACTGCGATCGGTAGTCGTCATATCGGTCCGTGGAAGGGACCGGTCAAAACCGTTCGCCACCGGCGGGCACGATCGAACGTCAGTCACCACCGACGGGCTGTTCGACACTACTACACCGATCGTCCCCGACCGAGGACCTCCGATCCCGATTCCGGTCTCGGGAGCCGGCGGCCGGTCGCGAACCCGGGGTCGTCCGACCGAAGACGCTTGTATGTCGGTCCATACTAGTCGGTATGAAACGGCTCACGCGCCGGAGCTATCTCGGGTTAACCGTGGCCGCGAGTGCCGGGCTCGCGGGCTGTAGCACCGGCACGGACTCGAACTCGGACACGGACGCCGGCGCGGCCCAACAGGCCACCGAAACGAGCAATGCCACGACCCCGGGAACGAACGCGAACGGCGAAAACGCGAGCGAGGGGACCGAAAGCCCCTACACGGAGGTCTACCGCGAGACGATCGGCTCGGTCGTGCTGGTCAGCGTCGGGGGTAGCGGCGCCGGCGGCCGGCGCGGCGGTCAGGGCTCGGGGTTCATGTATCGGGACCAGTACGTCATCACGAACGCCCACGTCGTCCGCGACGCCCCGCAGGCCCAGGTCCAATTCGCCCGCGGGGAGAGCCGAACGGGCCGGGTCGTCGGCCGGGACGCCTACAGCGATCTGGCCGCGATCGAGGTCTCGAATCCGCCCTCCTACGCCGATCCGCTCCCGATAGCGACCGAGGAACCCGCCATCGGGACCCGCGTCGCGGCGATCGGCAGCCCGTATGGGTTCGAAGGGTCGATCACCTCCGGGATCGTGAGTGCGGTCAACCGCTCCGTGCCGGCTCCCCAGGGGAACTTCGAGATCCCGAACGCGATCCAGACCGACGCGCCGGTCAATCCCGGGAACTCCGGCGGGCCGCTCGTGGACCTAGAGGGCGAAGTACAGGGAGTGATCAACTCCGGGGGCGGGGATAACATCGCCTTTGCCATCTCCGCGCCCCTCGTCCGGAAGGTGGTCCCCGCGCTCATCGAAAACGGGGAGTACGAACACCCCTACATGGGCGTCGCACTGCGGCCAGTGACCGAAGGGCTCGCAGGTCAACGGAACCTGCAAAACGCCCGTGGCCTACTCGTCGCGGAGGTCCTCTCGGGGACGCCGGCCGCGGGTACGCTACGAAGCGGGGACGTCCTCGTAGCCGTCGATGGCGAGCGCGTCGACACCCGCGAGGGGCTCTCCTCCTATCTCGAACTCCGGACCAGTCCGGGCGATACCGTAACGCTAACTCTCCGCCGGGGCGGCGAGCGCCGACAAGTCGAGTTGACGCTGGGGACGCGGCCGGACCCGGAGAGTACCCCGAGCGGGTCGCGTCGGGATGGGTTCGCCCGAGTCCGACCACAGTGACACCATCGATCCGGAGCCCCGGTATCGACTCACGAACCTTCTAGGCGATCCGCCGTCATACCGGGATCCCCTTCGAGAGCATCGTACCGACGGGACAGCTCCGAACCATCCCCTTCCCAGCGTTCGACGACCTCGACAGGTATCGCTGGGACGGCTAAACGTCGTCGATCCGTCGATACGCTCATACGACCCCCTATCGAGAAGTCGGCATGGAGATCACCGTCTCGCGGTCCGCGATCTCGGGAGCCGCCCGTGCCCCGCCCTCGAAGAGCTACACCCACCGAGCGATCCTCGCGGCGGGCTACGGCGAGGGAGAGACGATCGTTCGCGGGCCCCTGCTGAGTGCCGACACGCGAGCGACCGCACGCGCGGTCACAGCCTTCGGCGGCAGGGTCGAACGCGAGAGGGCCATCGAGGACGACAGGGATAGCGCGGCGGGCGACGATACCGGGAGCGACACGCCCACACTCCTCGTCGATGGCTTCGGCGGCGAGCCGGCGATCCCCGAGGACGTCCTCGACTGTGCGAACAGCGGGACGACGATGCGTCTGGTGACCGCGACCGCCGCGCTCTGCCCGGGGTTAGTAGTCCTCACTGGCGACGAGTCGCTGCGCTCGCGCCCACAGGGGCCCCTGCTGGAAGCGATCAACGAGTTGGACGGGCGGGCCGAGAGCACCCGGAGTAACGGCCAGGCACCTCTCGTCGTCGGCGGTCGTACGGGCAGGGAAACGGAAGGGGAAACGAGTTCGGGAACGACGGCGGGGTCGGGAGCGGGGTCGAACGCTACCGGCCGCGTACCGATCGGAGGGGGAGAAGTGTCGATCCCCGGCGACGTCTCCTCGCAGTTCGTCTCGGCGCTGCTCATGGCCGGCGGCGTGACCGAGCGGGGTATCGATGTCGAACTGGCAACCGACCTGAAGTCGGCCCCCTACGTCGAGATCACCCGCGAGGTCCTGGAGAACTTCGGCGTCGCGACCGAGCGGACGGGAACGGGATTTTCGGTCCCTGGCGGGCAGCGCTACCGGCCGGCTGAGGGAACCTATACGGTGCCGGGGGATTTCTCCTCGGTCTCGTACCTGCTCGCGGCGGGCGCACTGGCCGCCCAGCAAGGCCTAATCGTCGAGGGGCTCTACCCGAGCGCACAGGGCGACAGCGCGATCGTCGACGTGCTCGATCGCATGGGCGCGGCGGTCGCCTGGGATCGGGAGGCGGGGACGATCACGATCGAGAAGAGCGCGCTATCGGGTATCGACGTGGACGTGAGCGACACACCCGACCTCCTGCCGACGGTCGCCGTACTCGGGGCGGCCGCGGATGGCCGGACTCGGATCGAGAACTGTGAACACGTCCGGTACAAGGAGACCGACAGGGTGGCGGCGATGGCCGCCGAACTGGAGGCACTCGGCGCGTCGGTAGCCGAGAGCCGGGATACGCTCGCGATCGACGGCGGGGACTCCGACCTCCGGGGTACGCGCGTCTCGGGGTACGCCGACCATCGGATCGTCATGGCCCTGTCCACTTGTGGTCTGATCGCGGCGGGAGGAACAACGGTGACCGACGCCGAACACGTCGACGTCTCCTTTCCGAACTTTTTCGATGAACTCGCCGCTCTCGGTGCCGGAATCGACCGTCACACGGACACCGGTAATGGTCCCGACGCCGAGAGCGACCGATAGCCCGACGCTATCGGCGCGGACCACCGGGATCAGGACACACGAGCGCAAGCGCGATCGGTGAGTGGGCCAACCGGTAGTCGACCGATAGCCCCTCGGTAGCCCGGTCGTAACCGTTCGTTCCCCGAAGTAAGATACGAATAAATAATCGGCGATACTCGAAGGACCGATCGGCGGGCCCGAACCGCACAGGTAGATCATGACCGACACCGAGGGTAAACGACGGCAGCTAGAACGGTTCCTCAAACGCCGGGCCGGAGACGGGTCGTTTTATTTCAAGAGCCGCTACGTCGCCGAGGAGGTCGGTCTCTCCTCGAAGGAGATCGGCGCGTTGATGCCACAGGTCCGGGACTCGATCGAGGGACTGCGGATCGAACCGTGGTCCTATACGAGCGCGACGACCTGGTACGTCGAAGCGACGGCCGAACCCGAGGCTGCCACCGACTGACCGATCGGGAACCGCTATCGGCGAGCCGCCGGTGAGAGCCGAGGGTGGGCGAACGGTTATCCGCTCTTCGGCCGTGGCAAGGGCATGGTCGAGGAGCCGATCGAGTCCTTCGAGTACGACAACGTCGCCGGTCGGATCACCTTCGGTCGCGGTGCGATCGAGAAGGGAGGGTCCATGCTCGGCGAAGTGGGTGCAGAGCGCGCATTACTGATCTGTGGGGCGAACGTCGGGGCGAATTCGAGCACCATCGAGCCGATCGAGGCGGGACTGGGCGATGCGTTCGCCGGGACCTTCGACGGGACGACGCCCGCGAAAGGGGCCGAAGAAGCCTTCGCGGGGCTCGACGCGCTGGCCGAGTCGGATGCGGACGCGCTCGTGGCCGTTGGCGGGGGCAGTAGTATCGACGTCGCTCGCGCGATGTCCGGGCTTCACGACCAGGGGAGCTACGAAGCGGTTCGAGGAGAGGTCGCTGAGGGGGGCGGGCTGCCGGTGAGCGACGATCCCCTTCCCTTGCTTGCGGTGCCGACGACGCTCGCGGGCGCGGATCTCTCGACCGGTGGGTCGATCACCTTCTACGGCGAGAGCGGGAACGGCGAGGACGACGGTGAGGATAGTGGTGAGAGCGAGACTATCGGCGCAGGGTATGGCGACCGGATATTGATGCCCGACGCGCTGGTCTACGATCCCGAATTGTTCGAGACGACGCCGACGGGCGTGTTGGTGGGGTCGGCGATGAACGGCTTCGACAAGGGCCTGGAACTCCCCTACTCCCGGCACGCCAACCCGCTCACCGACGCGCCCGCGCTGCGTGGGCTCTCGTTGCTTCGGTCGGCCTTGCCCCGGCTCCGGGCGGCGAGTGCGGGCGAGGACCCGGCCGCGATGGATCGGGCGGTCGCGGGGGTGATCTGTGTGCAGTACGGCCGGGCAAGTACTGGAAATGGGTTGCTTTCGGTGATCCACGCCTTCGGTCACGGGCTGCGCGCCGAAGGCGTCCAGCAGGGCGTCGCCCACGCCGTGATGGCTCCGGTCGTCCTGTCCTCGCTCTTCGAGGCGGTCGATGGCCGTCGAGAGCTGCTCGCCGACGCGCTCGGGGTGAGCGAGGGCGAAGACGTTGCCGAGGGCGTCGTGAGCGCGGTGCGGGCGGTCCGGGACGGGATGGAATTGCCGACTCGGCTGCGCGAGGTGGACGGACTGGAACGCGAGGCGCTGTCGGGCGTGGCTCGAATCGTCGAGAACGATTCGTTTCTCGCTAGTGGTCCGCAGGGCTTCGAGCCGAGCCGCGAGGAGATCGAGAGCGTGCTCGACACCGCGTGGTGAGATTCAATCTCCCGGCAGGAATCGAAACAGGGAACGTATTATTCCCGGTTAAAAGCCCCCGACGCGCTCGGCTCCCGCGGCTCGCTGCGCGCTTCGCTCCCTCGTTTCACTCGGTCGCTACAGTGCTTGCGTCGCCGGGGTTCGCCGAGCGGTCGGCCCCTTTCAGTCCCACCCGTGACGGCTGTTCGGTGGGCAATTGCGTAAGTCAACACCGTTCCTTCGGATCGCTCGCCCCAAACCGTTCGCCATCTGACGGTTCGGCGATACGTCAGGCGTTCGCGAGCGCACTGGCCCGCTCGTAGGCGAGTGCCGTCCGCGCGATCGCGAGATGCTCGCGCGTCGTGCTCCAGTCGGTGAGGTCACCCCAGGGATCGGCCGATCCCTCGGCGCTCTTTTCGGCCAGCGCGAGGTCTTCCGGTGCCTCGACGCCGTACTTGTGTCGGTATCCTTCGACTTCGGTTTGCAGTTCCTCGATCGATTCGACGAGTTCCTCGCGGGTCTGACTGCGTTGGAGGTCCCGAACGCGTTCGAGCAGGTAGTGATCGTCGTCGCGCTCATAGCGGGTGACTCGGCCTTTCTGGGTTGCGAGCGCGAGCCCGAGATCGGCGAGCCGCTGTAGGTGTTTTCGGGCCGTCGACTCGCTGACGTGTGCCGAGTGGTGTCAAGGGGCTGCCGCAGTTTCATCACCAGAACCGTGAGCAAGCGGTGTTACGATAAGGTCGTCATATGAGAACACTGGCTTCTTCGCACGCCCTTCTTCGTCAAAGCGGATGACGCCGAGGGCCTCGAGCATTGTCAGTTCTTCGTGAACGTTCTTTTTATCTCGGCCAACCAGCCGTGCGGTCTCACGGATGCTTGCCGGCTTTTCGTCCCTGATGACACGCAGGAGCGTATACGTGCGCTCGTTGAATACATCGGTCAGCTGGGATTCATTGGGGAAACGGACAGTTGCGGGCTGATCAACGGGCTCACCGTTTTTGAGTTGCTGAATCGCTTCTAACCCCTCTCCGTATGGATCAGCCTCATCGTTAACCGTGATCAGGAGTACGTTCGTAGTGTTAGTCATGGGTATCACTGGTCTCGTCGGATGGACCGAATCGTGGCTTCGGTACTTCATCCCAGAACCGCTCGTAGAGTTCCTCAATGCCCGGAAAATCGATGGTCTCCGGCTCTGGGTTGGGAGCGACGTGGAGCTCGTGGCCGTTCGTATCCTCGTGGGCATTATCGTACCGACGAATCGTGCCGTCATCGAGCGTCTCAGACCCGGCGGACAGCGCTCCGTAGTGGAACGTGTACCGCCACCCGGACGGATACGCATCGCTGTCGGTGCGGCGGATCGACACGCGAACCACAGTACTATCCTCGTATACTGTAGCGTTGTCGTATCCATCAAGGTCGTCGGCCCTTGGTACCATCCGTCGTTTCGTTGGTCCTACAGCCAGCGATAAAAGGGTGATGGTTCCACTGCCAACGACGGTGGAACCATCGGAGTAGATGACTTCTATCGGTCGCTGACCAGTGCCGAGAATACATTCAAAGACAGTAGCCACAAGGCCGGATTCTCCGGGTCACCTGACCCGGTGAGGAAGGCCGACCTCTCCTAAGAACACGCCTGGAGTTCGATCAGGAACGTCCTCACCGGAGTTATCCGGTGTGGCTGCCTCCAGACGAGTATCATCGGCAATCCGAGTCATCATGACTCGTTCGAGCTTCGCCAGCTCGCAGTAGCCGATCGATACGTGAGGAACGCACCCCAGGAGGCGAATGGCCGAGTGGCGTTGGGAGATCCCGTTTGCCAAGAGTCGTTCTGTAACCACTATATGCCTCGGCCACCCACAGTCGGCTAATGAACGGCAACCAGTTCGGACGGCTATTTCGGATGACGACCTACGGCGAGAGCCACGGGCCGGGGATGGGCGTCACGGTCTCGGGGTGTCCGGCCGGTCTCAAACTCGACCGCGAGGACATCCAGAGAGAACTCGATCGGCGCAAGCCCGGCCAGTCGAAGGTCACGACCTCCCGCGCGGAGCCAGACGCCGTGACAATAAACTCGGGGATTCAGGACGCCCGCTCGGGGAAGTACGAACCGTTCATCACCGCCCCGCGGCCCTCCCATGGTGACTTCACCTACTCCGCGAAGTTCGGTACGCGCAACTGGGGCGGGGGCGGCCGGTCCTCCGCCCGGGAGACGGCCAACTGGGTCGCGGCAGGCGCGATCGCCCGGAAGGTGAATCGCTCCCAGGGCATCGAGGTGCGTGCCCACGTGAACCAGATCGGCGACGTGCAGGCCCCGGAGGTGAGCTGGGAGCAACTGGCGGACGTCGAGGACAACGAGGTGCGGTGTGCGGACCCAGAGACAGCCGAGGAGATGCGCGAGGTGACCGACGACTATCAGGAAGCGGGCGATTCGATCGGCGGGTCGGTCTACTTTGAGATCCGGGGCGCACCCCGAGGGTTGGGCGCGCCGCGCTTCGACTCGGTGCCCGCCCGGCTGGGGACGGCGATGATGGCGATCCCTGCGGTCACGGCCTTCGAGTTCGGTCTGGGGAAAGACGCCCGGGAGATCTCGGGCTCGGAGCGCAACGAGGACTGGACCTTCAACGGGGAGAGCGAGGATAGCGAGGCGGAAAACGAGCGCGGCGATCCGGTCCCGACCGGCAACGACCACGCCGGCCTCCAGGGTGGGATCACGACCGGCCAGCCGATCTACGGCGAACTCACCTGGCACGCCCCGACCTCGATCCCGAAAGCACAGGAGACCGTCGATTGGGAGACCGGCGAGCACAAACAGGCCCAGGTGATCGGCCGCCACGATCCCGTCTTGCCGCCGCGAGCCGTGCCCGTCGTCGAGGCGATGGCGCATCTCACCCTCGTCGATTTCATGCTGTTGAGTGGGAGGGTGAACCCCGACCGGCTCGACGGACGGGTTGGGGAGTACGATACCGACTATCATCCCTCCAGCCCGCAGAACGATCCCGAGGACGCACCGACCCGCGCGGAACCGAGCGAGGACTGAGGGAGTTCGCCTGGACCCCCCTCGTCGTTCCTGGAGGAAAGTACCTTCACGACCGCTCGTCGGGCGATCGGTACGGCCAACAAGCGCGATCGATAGATCGCTCTCCGGCCCGCAAAACAGCTCTCGACAGCCGCAATACGTTCTTACCGATCAAGGACGACCATCAGGAACCGGTAATGACGTGTAACTATTGGCAACGGTGCTCACGATTTATACTCGTTCTCGCGGCCGAATCGATCGTTGACGTCGAAGGACAACGACCGACCGTGCAGTCGTCGTCGATTCACAACGCTCACTCTCGCTGGCCTTGGACTCGGAACCGGAGTACTACGTCTCGCCCGACGGCGAGGTCCGGAGCGAACGTTCGATAGGCTCGCGCTACTGCTCGCTCGCTCCGGATCCGTCGTTCGAACCCGATTCCCCGACGGCGACGGTCCGATCCGTGGTGTTGGTGTTACTATCGTCGTCGGTCACCGCGAGCGTCGCGGTGTAGGTGTCGTTCCCGGCGTAGACGAACGACGTCGTCGGTTCCGCCGTCGTCGTGTCGGTAGTACCGTCGCCGTCGAAGTCCCACTCGTAGGCCCCGATCGATCCGTCCGAGTCGTTCGAATCCGACGCGTCGAACGTGACGGTCTCGTTCGTGTTCGGATTTTCCG
>PXRA01000090.1 GCA_003021725.1 Halobacteriales archaeon QH_8_64_26 | reverse complement strand
AGGCGGCCGCCGGAACAGCTCTAGCCCCGGCCCGACCGTGATTCTCGTCTGTCTGCTCGTGCTGGCCGGCTGTAGTGGCTTTGCCGACGGCGGGTCGGACGCGGGAACGGGTCGCGGGGCAAGCGAGCCGGGGGTGAGCGTCACGCCCGCGCCGGTCCCGACGACCGAACCGACGGCTACTCCCGGGCCTCCCGTCGCGCCCGGACTCGCGAGGACGGGCGTGTGGAACGCGAGCGCGCTCGCCGCCGCCCACGAGAGCGTCCTTCGGAACGCTTCGATGACGGTTCGGCGGACGACGACCTATCGCTACGGGAGCGGCGAGATCGCCCGCCAGGCCGTGGTCACGACCCGGATCGGCTCCGAGGGCCGACGGCTTCGGGTCGTCGAGCGACGTAGCCCGCCGACGGACGGGGAAGACAGAGGGGAAACGACCGCGCGGTCGGGAACGGGGGCGGGAGACGAGGCCGCAACCGGCGGACACGCTGTGGTTAGGGAAGCGTACTGGTTCGGGCCGAATCGTTCGACAGTGGCAAGAACGTACGCGAACGGAACGACGACCTATCGGGCGCGTGCCCCCAGCGATCCGTTCGGTCACGAAGTGAACTCTCGGCAGCGCCGAGTTGGGCGGCGATGCGCTCGCCGGTGGGTTCGAGACGCGAGTACGTGCGGTCGGGAGCGGCGAGCGGCCCCGGTATCGCGTGCGATCGGCCGAGAAGGCGAGCGGAAGCGATCGGACGATACCGATAGGTTTTACCTCCGTATCGAGTTTTCGGATGACCATCGACTCCAGGGGATTGGTCGGCAAGTACCGTTTCCTCCGTCGGTTGAACGTCCAGCGTCGAGGGAAACCGACCGAGATACTCACGCGCGTTCGCTACATCGACGTCGGGACGACAACCGTCACGCGCCCGCCGTGGTACGATGTGGTGATGAACACGACGAGCACAACGAACCGAATAGAGTAGGTCGGGGACTCGGCAGGACACCAAGCGGTAGTCCAACCTTCAACACCCGTCCGAGACGACGTCATTCCCCCGCGCACGACCGAAGGGCTTTGCCCTCGCGCGGCTAATCGATAGCAATGGGCCGTAGGAGTCTCCCCTCGCTGCTTCTCGTCTGCGTGCTCGTGCTGGCAGGCTGTAGTGGCCTCTCGGGGCAGGGGGCCGACGGCGACGCGGGAATCGAGGGTGACGGCACCGGAGCGGGAGTGAGCGTCACGCCCGCGCCGGTCCCGACGGTAGAACGGACCGAACCGTCCAGCTCCGGACTCCCGCCGGGGTTCACGAGTCAAGGAGTAACCGACGTCGATGCATTGTTCGCTGCCCACCGGTCGGCGCTCGATAACACCACCTACAGCGTTCGTGCAGTCGTGAACGCGACACATCCGAACGGAACGAACTATTACCGCTCCGCGGCGAGGGCCCGAGTCACCGAGCGGGACGACGGCTACTACTACAGCAGCCGGTTCGATCACCCGAACCGATCGACGAACACGCTGGTGCGCTACGAGAGTTGGTCCGGCGGGGGCACGATCCTGACCGCCCTCACGAGGCGCGAGCGTGCGACGAGCGGCGGAAACGCGACTGCAGATGGGGAGGCAGCGGCCAGCCGAAACACGACCTACAGGGCAATCCGAAGCGAGTACGAAACCAATACCGGGCTCTACGGGCTCCCACGGTACGGCGAGCGCATCGCCGCCCAACTCGGCGCTGCCGAGAGTTCACTTCGTGACCGAACGGACACCGCCGGCTCCGCGTACTACGCTCTCTCGCTGGGGAGCGTTCGTGACCTCCAGGGGCTCGCGGACGGTCGCTTTCGGGACCCGCAAGCGGCGAGCGGGCGAATACTCGTGAGTCCACAGGGGTTCGTTCGCGAGTATCGACTCCGCTACACCGCGACGACACCGAAGGGGCACACAGTTCGGGTCACCGAATCGATAACCTACTCGGCCGTTGGCCGGACGACCGTCACGCGCCCCCCGTGGTACGAGACGGCGATCGAGCGAACGAACGTGACCGTCGACGAAACCCAGTAGCGGGTCGGTGGCTGTGACGATCCCGAGTAGCAACCGATGTTAAAATCGCGACGGGAGGGTAGCGGAGGCGATACTGTGGTAGCCAGGCACGCTCAGCGCGAGCGAACCACCGTCGGTGGTGAGCGAGCGTTTTTGACGGAGATTTTTGCTGGCCCCGCAGCGAGCGCCGCAGGCGCGAGCGAGGACGCCAGGGAAAAGGTCCTATGTCATGCCGCCCATGCCGCCCATGCCACCCATACCACCCATGCCGCCACCGGGCGCGCCGCCCTCGTCGTCGCCTTCGGTCGAGAGGTCGCCCGCGGCGATGATGTCGTCGATCTTGAGCACGAGGTTCGCGGATTCGGCGGCACTGGAGATCGCCTGGCCCTTCGCGTGGGCGGGCTCGACGACGCCGGCCTCGAAGGTGTCCTCGATATCGCCGGAGAAGACGTCGAGTCCGGCACGTCCTCGTCCGTTGTCGTGGGCCGAGCGGAGATCGACGAGCGTGTCGATCGGATCGAGCCCGGCGTTCTCCGCGAGCACTCGGGGGACCAGCTCGAAGGCGTCGGCGAAGGACTCGACGGCGAGCTGTTCGCGTCCCTCGACGCTATCGGCATACCGACGCAGCCGGCTGGCGAGTTCGACCTCGACCGCGCCGCCGCCGGCAAGCACTCGTCCGTCCGAAGCCGTCTGGGAGACGACGTCGAGCGCGTCGGTGATCCCGCGTTCGAGTTCGTCGACCACGTGGTCGGTCGAGCCCCGGATGAGGAGGGTGACGCCGTGGGACTCCTCGCTCGCGCCTTCGACGTAGAACAGCTCGTCGCCCTCGTCGCGCCGGACCGAGCCCTGGCCGAGGTCCTCGCTGCTCGCCGAATCGAGATCGGAGACCACCGAGGCGTCGAGCACTTCACTCAGGAACCCGACGTCCGATTGTTTCGTCCGGCGCACGGCCAGGATCCCCTTCTTCGCGAGGATGTGCTGGGCGAGGTCGTCGATACCCTTCTGGCAGAACACGACGTCCGCACCGATGTCCTCGATCTGATCGACCTTCTCCCGGAGGCGGCTGTCTTCCTGATCGAGGAAGTTCTGGAGCTGATCGGGATTCGAAAGGGAGATCTCCGCGGAGGCGTCGGTCTCCTCGACTTCGATTGGCTCGTTCAACAGCAGCACCGAAGCGTCCTCGACATCGGTGGGCATGTTCTCCTGAACCGGGTCCTTCGAGATCACTCCCCCATCCAGGAGTTCGGACTCACCCGCCGAGCGACCGGTCTGGGTCTCGATGTTCACGTACTCCAGATCGACGACGTTCCCGCCGTCCTCGCTTTCGACGGTCACCGCACGAACTGCCTCGACGACGAGTTCGGCGAGGAACTCCTTGTTGACCTCGGTGCCCTTGCCGGTCATCGTGGTTTCGGCGACCTGCTGGAGGACATCGGTGTCCTCGGGATCGACGCTCTCTGCGATGTCGTCGATCTCCTCGCGGGCGCGGTCGGCCGCCATCGAGAACCCGCGGATAATCGCCGTCGGGTGGATCTCCTGTTCGATGAGTTCCTGGGCGTTTTTCAACAACTCCCCCGCGAGCGCGACCGCCGTCGTCGTCCCGTCGCCGGCCTCGTCCTCCTGGGTTTCGGCGACCTCGACGATCATCTCGGCGGTCGGGTTGTCGATGTCCATCTCTTTCAGGATCGTCACCCCGTCGTTCGTGATGGTGACGTCGCCCATCGAGTCGACGAGCATCTTGTCCATCCCCTTCGGGCCGAGCGTCGTCCGGACGGCCTCGGCGACCGCGCGTGCGGCCGAGATGTTGTGCTCCTGGGCGTCTTTGTCCTGTACCCGCTGGCTGTCCTCGCCGAGAATGATCATCGGCTGGCTCCGCATACGCTGGCTCATAGTCAAGGAGTGATTGAATACGCTTCTATATAAAAATGGGTGTTCTCGCTTGAACGTCGGTGACGATCACGACGGGGGTACTCATACGAGCGCAGCCGAGACCGGCCACACGTAGGACGATACCGACCGAACCCGCTCGCTCCGACCGATCGTCACTGTTGGACTGGTGTGAGTGTTTATATGCTATCGGTGCAGGTCGATCGATGACGGCCCCGGTAGCTCGCGCTGGCGGGGGCCGATCGATCACCGTCGGTCGGTGCGGGCACAGCAGTGATGGGCCTCGGCGGTGAGACCTGAGTGTGGACGTCTTCGTCTACGGGACGCTCACCGATCCCGACCGGGTGGAGGAACTGCTCACCGACTACGCCTTCGGTGGCGACGCGGTTCTGGAAGGACTCCACCGCGTCGAAGGGGTCTACCCGACGCTCGCGCCCGGCGGACGCGTCGCGGGCCGTCTGCTTGCCACCACCGAGATCGATCGGCTCGATCGCTACGAGGGCGTCGGGAGCGGTCTCTACGCTCGCGTCGATGTCCCAGTAGCCGACAGCTTCGCCGAGGCGGATGAACTGAGAAAGTCCGATACCGTCGCGGTCTACATCGGTGATTCTGCGGCTCTCGACGCCTCGGCCGAGTGGCCCGGCGAAGGGCCGATCGCCGTGCGTGCCGAACGCTACGTCCGCGAGCGGGGCGTGCGTGTGACTTCGGATCGTGGCTGAGCTACAGGGATACGACGACGGGTGAGAGCGCAAGCGCGAGGTCGATGCGATCTCGATCGCTTCTCGGGCCACCCGTTAGCCGACCGTCCGACGGAACGTGACTACACCCTTCTCGTCGGTTTCTTTCACTTCCGCTCCGCTAGGCGGGCGGTTATTAAGCTCGCTCGTCTCTCGTCGAGTGCAGTCACAGTCACACGCTGTGGCATATCCAACCCCCTTTTCCGGTAGCTATTAACGCCGGGAGCGATCGCTCCCGGTATGATCGAGTTCGCCGACGTCGAGGCAGCCACCGACCGCGTCGCCGACGTCTGTCATCGCACGCCACTGGAGCGCTCGGGGACCTTCTCGGATATGACCGGTGCGGAAGTTTACCTCAAACTCGAACTCTTCCAGCGCACCGGTGCGTTCAAGATCCGCGGGGCGACCAACCGGATCGCGACCCTCTCGGCGGCCCAGCGCGAGGCCGGCGTCGTGGCCGCGAGCGCCGGCAACCACGCCCAGGGGGTCGCGCTCGCGGCCACCAGGGAAGGGGTCGAAGCGACGATCGTGATGCCCGAGAACGCCCCGGTCGCGAAGGTCCATGCCACGGAGGGCTACGGTGCTGAGGTAGTACTCGCGGGCGAGAACTACGACGCTGCCGAAGCCCGCGCCCACGAACTCGAAGCCCAGCAAGGCTACACCTACGTCCATGCCTTCGACGACCCCGAAGTGATGGCCGGTCAGGGCACGATCGGGATGGAGGTCGCCGAGGACTTACCCGAGGTCGATACGGTCGTGGTGCCGATCGGCGGCGGCGGGCTGATCAGTGGGGTCGCGACGGCTATCGAGGCACGGACCGACGCCCGGGTGATCGGCGTCCAGGCCGAGGGGGCAGCCACGGTTCCACAGTCGCTTGACGCGGGCGAGGTCCTCTCCCGGGAGGCAGTCGATACGATCGCCGATGGAATCGCGACCCGGCGCGTGAGCGAGCGTACCTTCGAGGTCATCTCCGAGCGCGTCGCGGAGGTCCTGACGGTAAGCGATCCCGAGATCGCCGTCGCGATCACGACGCTGCTCGAACGGCAAAAACTGCTTGTAGAGGGAGCCGGCGCGGTCCCCCTCGCCGCCCTCTTGGAGGGAAAATTCGAGT
This sequence comes from Halobacteriales archaeon QH_8_64_26, assembly GCA_003021725.1. Taxonomy (GTDB): domain Archaea; phylum Halobacteriota; class Halobacteria; order Halobacteriales; family Halococcaceae; genus PXQR01. The sequence continues at coordinate 5,476 of PXRA01000090.1, read as the reverse complement.
ACGACCCCGGCGAGCGGATCGCGCTTGCGCTCTGTGGCGGAAACATCGACCTCAACGTTCTCACAACGGTCGTCACTCGCGGCCTGGTCGAGTCGGGCCGGTATCTGCGGATCCGGACGACGCTTGGGGACTATCCGGGTGCGCTCGACGAACTGGTTGAAGTCATCGCGAGCGCGCGGGCGAACATCTACGCGATCCGCCACGACCGGACCTCCCGGGACGTGGGGATGACCGCCGCGGAGGTCGAACTCGACCTCGAGACCCGGGGTACCGAACACGTCGAGGCGCTGCTGGAAACGCTTCGCGAGCGTGGCTACGCGGTCGACGTGCTCGTCTGAGGGTTCGTAGATGAGACGTCTTCGATGGTGATTCAACCAGTCGGGGATTGGGCTCCGGCGACTCCTCGCCACTCACAGTCATCCCTCGGTGGGCTATGACACCTAAACCTTTAGGCGGCTTCCCGTACAGCCCCCGTTCATGAAACGGATCGTCGAGACCGACGCGGCACCGGCGGCGGTCGGGGCGTACAGCCAGGCGGCGACCGACGGCTCGCTGCTGTTCACCGCGGGACAGATCGCGCTCACGCCCGACGGCGAGATGATCGAGGGATCGATCGGCGAACAGACCCGCCAGGCCCTGGAGAACGTCGAAGCGGTGCTCGAAGCCGACGGCGCGAGCTTAGAGGACGTACTCAAAATCAGCGTTTACCTCGCGGATATCGAGGAATACGGCGAGATGAACGACGTCTACGAGGACTTTTTCGACGAGAGTCCACCGGCGAGAAGCGCCTTCGCGGTCGGCGAGCTCCCGAAGGGAGCCGGCGTCGAGATCGAGGCGATCGCGACCGTTGAGAACGGCGGGTACGGTTCGGCCGACGGCTAGCCGGGGCCGAACGGAGTGCGTTCACGAACCAAAGCGAGCCTTCTGTGGGGGCTGATCGGCGCGATGAGCTTCCTCGTGCTCGTTCAAGCATACGAGTTAGTAGGGGGATTAGCGGTCGGCTTCGGGACGAAACTCGGGGTGGCGCTTCTCGTAGCCGCAGCGGCGACCAGCCTTGCATACGCGGCCGAAGGGTATCTCGCGGATACCGCGGGTGAGTAGCCCCGAGCGAGAACGGGAAGGGAAGAATTTAAGCGCGAAAACCGACTACTCCCTTGCGAGCCGGGATGGCCGAGTGGTAAGGCGCACGCCTGGAAAGCGTGTTCCCTCTGGGATCCGGGGTTCAAATCCCCGTCCCGGCGCTCAGCGTATTTGGTGGTGGTTTTTTGGACGGGCTAGCCGAGGTAGTGAGCAGTTACCATGAAGGTAGCAAACCTCAACATCGAAGTGGGTGACCGGTTCTCGCTAAATGAACTCAGAGAGGAATTCGATCGTGGCTCAACGAACCGCGGAATCGAAATCTGTTACGACGAAGACGATCAAAAGTACGTTCGACTTTTTTCGAGCGAAACAGGCCCATATAACGACAATGTTCGTAGTGGACAGTTCACCTACATCGGCGAGGGCCGAACTGGTGATCAAGAACTAAAGGGTGGAAACGGAGTACTCGCACAGTCAATAGAAGCCCCGATACCGATCTACTTCTTCTACAAGGAATCGACGAACACCGAATGGGAATATCAAGGTCAGGCTGCCGTGCTTGATTACGAACGCCGGCTCGTTCCGAGTGAAGACCGAGAGGTCTACCAGTTTACGCTACAGCGACGAACCGAAGGACGAGAACGTGTTGATGGCGACGAACAAGCTGTAGACCTCACGCGACCGGAGCGTATAGAGTCAACTCGTAGTCGAATTGTTCGAAACACACAGGTGTCGAAGTCACTCAAACGCCGTTACTCGAATACCTGCCAGATATGCGGTAACCGACGAGAGCAAGGCGACAGCCAAGGATACTCAGAAGCCCACCACTTGAAACCACTCGGTAGGCCACACGGTGGGCCCGATACTGAATCAAATGTGATCGTCCTGTGCCCAAACCATCATGCTGATTTTGATTACGGAACGATCAGTGTTGCTCCAACTACCTTAGTTATCAAACATGAACACGAGCAGTTCGTGGACGGTGCACGACTAACGATTCGAGAAGACCACGAGTTGGCAGAGAAATTCTTGCAATACCACGGAGAGCATATCGCGGTTGATAGTGTGAACCATCAATAGATCACTATTTCGAACCGATAGCGGTATTCGTGGTGGACCGAACTGCTTAGGGCGCACCGCTGATGACGAACAGGCTCCACTCTCGCCGGTTTTTGACTTGCCGGGTCGTCTCGGGAGCGACGCAGAGGGCATCACCCGGTCGCATCGGAACCCCTTCACCGTCGGCGGTGATCGTCACCTCGCCGTCGAGTAGTAGGTAGACTTCTCCCTGATCCTTTCGGACCTCCTCGATGGAGCCTCGAAGGGTAGTTGTCCGTCCGTTCCGAAGACCACTCGATGACCCAGCGAACCCGCGCGAACTACGCGCTCGTCGACATCGAAGAGCACCTCGGCGAGAACCGCCGCGAACTCGACGTTCCCTGGGCCGAGTTCGTCGGCGACCGTTCCGGAACGTACACCATCGAGGTACCTGCCGCCGAGTCGATCGACCCCTACGTCGGCGTCCAGGCCTTCGCGGTCGGCGCGTACGGCCACGAGATCTACGTCAACGACGAGCCGCTCTCGGGGTTCGACCTCCCGCCGGCGGAGGGCTGGCAGTACTGGATCGATCGGATCACCGGCACGGTCCTCGAAGAAGGCGAGAACACCGTCTCGATCAGCCGCGACACGGAGACCGGCGACGGCTTCGCCATCGGGACCCTCGGCGTCCACTGGAAGGAACCGATCGACTGAGAGAACAGGCGAGCGCCGAGTGACGACTCAGTCGTGTACGCCGTCCTCGTCGGCCGAGACCACGCAGATAGAGACCGAGAGCGAAGAGGCATCGAGCGTTATGGACCTACTGTTCGCCCTGTACCGATAGTCGGCTTACCGCTCGCCGAGCGGGACGAACTCCCGATCCTCGGGGCCAGTGTACCGGGCGCGGGGGCGGATGAGGCGGTTGTCCTCGTACTGTTCGAGCACGTGGGCGACCCAACCGCCGACACGCGAGACCGCGAAGATCGGCGTGAAGATGTCGATCGGGATCCCCATCTGGTAGTACGTCGTCGCCGAGTAGAAATCGACGTTCGGCGCGAGGCCTTTCTCCTCGGCGATGTACTCCTCGATCGCCGTCGAGTAGTCGTACCACTTGGTGTCGCCCGCGGCCTCGCCGAGTTCTTCGGACTTCTCGCTGAGGATCACGGCTCGCGGGTCCTTGACGTCGTAGACGCGGTGACCCATGCCCGGTACTCGTCGCCCTTCTTCCAGGGCGTCTTCCACCCATCGCGTGGGGTCCTTGTCGCTCTCGTCGACCTCTCTCAACATCGACATGACGTTCTGGTTCGCCCCCCCGTGGAGCGATCCGGAGAGGGTGCCGACCGCACTCGTGAGCGCGCTGTGGAGGTCCGCGAGCGTCGAGGCAGTGACCATCGCCGAAAACGTCGAGGCGTTCAGTCCGTGATCGGCGTGAATCACGAGTGCCATATCGAAGGTCTCGGCGGCGACCGGGTTGGGCTCCTCGCCGTTGAGCATGTAGAGGAAGTTCGCGGCGTGATCGAGGTCCGCGCGCGGGGAGACGGGTTCCTGGCCGTTCCGGAGGCGGGTGTAGGCCGCGAGCGCCGTCGGTAGCTTGGCGGTGACCCGGCGACCCTTTCGGACGTTGGCGACCAGATTCTGTGGGTCGGCCTCGTCGGCGGCGTCCGAATCGTGTGCCGAAAGCGTCGAGATAATCGTCCGGAGCGCACTCATTGGGGCGGCGTCTTGGGCGGCCAGTTCCCGGACGACGTTCAAGACGCCGTCTTCGAGCTGCCGGTCGGCAGCCATCGCCTCCCGGAACTGCGCGAGGATCGCCTCGGTCGGGAGCTCCCGGTACCAGAGCAAGTAGAGCATCTCCTCGTAGCTCGCCCCGCGCGCGAGGTCACCGATGTCGTAGCCGCGATAGACCAGACGGCCCTCCTCGCCGTCGATGTAGCTGAGTTCGGACTCGGTGACCAGAACCCCTTCCAACCCTTTTTTCATCTCCTCGTCGTCGGCCATGCCCCCGCTTTCCGACCTGCCGGGAAAAGCATTACCGTTGTGTCATCGATGCCTATTACGGGTTCTCCGAACTCCTACAACACTCACTGGACAGGTTGGCCACGATCACTCCGGGCCTCCGGACGTCCGAACGATGAGGACCGGGTCTCGCTCGGCGCTGTTCAGTCGAGATCCGCGCCGATAGCCCCGGTCACCGAGTCGAACCCGTCCCGGTCGAGGAGCGCAAGTAAGCCCCGATTGATCTCGCGGGCGATCGCCGGTCCCCCGTAGACGAGCCCGGTGTACAACTGCACGAGATCCGCGCCCGCGCGTATCTTCCGGTAGGCGTCCACGGCCGAGGCGACGCCGCCGACGCCGATCACCGTCCTTTCGTCTGCGACGCGTTCGGCGACGAACCTCGTTACCTCCGTCGCGCGCGCCTCGATCGGCTTTCCCGACAGTCCGCCCGTCTCGACGCGGTTGTGACTCCGGAGCGACTCGGGCCGAGCGGTAGTAGTGTTCGTCGCGATCACGCCGTCGAGATCGAACTCCCTGACGACGTCCAACACGTCATCGATCGCCGATTCGGTGAGGTCGGGCGAGAGTTTGATCAACAGTGGGTCCGCACCCGCCTCGCGCAGTTCCGCGACGATCTCCTCGAGAGCCTCGCGTTGCTGGAGGTCGCGCAGCCCGGGCGTATTCGGGCTCGAGACGTTGACGACGAAGAAATCCCCGCTCGTCGCGACGCGCTCATAGGAGTACCGGTAGTCCGCCGGGGCCGCGGCGGGCGGCGTCGCCCTGGACTTCCCGAGGTTGACCCCCAGAGGGACGTCGACTCGCTTTCGCGCGAGGCGAGCGCCGATCGCATCGGCCCCGTCGTTGTTAAAGCCCATCCGATTGATGAGCGCCTCGTTCTCCGGAAGCCTGAACAGGCGCGGCCGGGGGTTCCCGGCCTGCCGGTCGGCGGTGACGCCGCCGACCTCGACGTGGCCGAACCCGAGGCTCGCGAGGACACCCGAGATCTCGCCGCTCTTATCGAAGCCGGCGGCCACCCCGACCGGGTTCGGGAACGTCCCGCCGAGCGCCTCGACGCGGAGTCTGGGATCTCCCAGCACGTATCGAGCCGCGAGGAGGTCTTCGAGGGGCGTCCCGGCGACAGCTCGGAGCGCGCCATGGACCGCTTGGTGTGTGGTCTCAGCCGGCGCCAGGAACAATAGCGGTTTGAGCCATTTGTAGAGCGTCATCGTTCGGACTAGTGGCCTCTCGGTACGCTCGGGTGCTTCAGTCCATCGACGCTTCAATTCGTCGGCTGTTCTCTCGCAGTCGCGCGGGCCCGCACGTGGGGCGAGTGCTGCGCTGTAGCCGTCGCAGATGCGGGAAG
>PXRA01000089.1 GCA_003021725.1 Halobacteriales archaeon QH_8_64_26 | reverse complement strand
GCGCCACTGGACTACGCTATCGGTCGCCATCGCTTTTGTCATGTGTCGCCCGCAGTATCCGTGCTTCGGGAAGTCCCCAGCTATAGTTGATCGCGATCAGTCGTAGCCCGACGGTCACCGCTGCACAGACCGCCGCAGCGGGACTGGCGGGCCCGCCGACGGTCGCCACGATCCAGTACGCACCACCGCCGAGCACCGCACAGCTGGCGTAGAAGTCGTCGAGCAGGACGAAGGGGGAGCGATCCAGCAGGATATCCGCGAACGCGCCGCCACCGATCGCGTTGATCGTCGCGATGGCGACGACACCGAAGGCCGACAGACCGGCGTCCGTCGCGACGATCGCGCCGGTCGTCGCGAAGGCAGCGAGCCCGACGGCATCGGCGAACTGCGCGATCGGATGGTCGTCCGGGGAGTCGAACGCGACGCTCAGCCCGATCGCCAGTCCTACGCCAAGGGTTCCGAGGGCGACCTCGACCGGGGACTGCAGCGCTAACGGGATACGACCGACGAGGAGATCGCGCGTCACCCCGCCGGCAAAGGCCGTCGCGAGGCCGACGACGGCGACTCCGAAGAGGTCGTATCGCTCGCGGATCGCCTTCGCCGCGCCGACGAGCGCGAACGCGACCAGTCCGATCGTGTTCATCACGGCGAAGGGGTCGCCGAACAGTACACCGAAGAGACCCTGACTCACTGTCGGCCTTTAGGAGAGCGATCCTATTGAGCGTGCGCATCGACGCCCGAGAACGAACGGGACCTACCCGTTCGCGGGCGGGCCGGTCGCGTTCGCCGGGAGGCCTGTGCCGGCAGTCCGAGCCGCGTCGACGTATCGCACCTCGACGGCCACCTGGTCTGGTCTCGCGGGTGAGCCGGCAATCGACCGTCACGCCGACCCGGATCGGGCCACCGGCGGCGAGACCGACCTCGGGCGAGAGCGGAGAGGGGATCACCGCCTCGCACTCACCCGCGCTCGATTCCTCGGTCACCGCGTAGTCGACGTCCTCGGCGTCGAGCGCGGCGAGAACCGGACCGTGTTTGCCACCCGTGACGGACGGTTGGACGAGTCGCATAGCCGACCGTGATAGAGCAATCCTCGATGGCTCGGTGTCCACTGCACTTGCGCGGTCGGGGACTGCGGATCGGCGACCGCCAAACGAGGCGGATCGATTATACTCCCTCGGAGCGTGACCGCAGCATGGACTGGGCGGACATCGAGCGATACATCGGCAATCGACGGCTGAACGCCGGACTCGCGTGGCTGCTCGTCGGTCTCGTCGCGGCGCTCGCGCTCCTCCCGGCAGTAGTCTACCGATCGCCGGGAGCGATGTTGCCCTGGGAGGTGCTCGTGCTCGCCGCACTACCGATCGTTGGCTATGCCTTCGGCAACGGGAAAGTGAGCGACTTCGCGATGTACCTCTCGGTCGCGGCGCTCGCGCTGATCGTCACCCTCGAACTCCAGTTACTCACGGCCGTCGAGATGAACACCGGCTTCGCGGTGTTTTTCGTCGTCATTGCGACGATGGCGACGGCGGGGATCTGGAGGGTCACCCGATGGGTCGCGGACATCTATCTCGGAACGGGCTTTCTGTCGACTCCGAACGCGCTCATGTGGGAGTTCGTCGCCTCGACGACCGCCGGAGCGGTTGCCGGCGTCGCTTTCGAGTTCTACTTCCGTCGGCGGGGACGTGCCGGCGAGAGGTTCGTCGCCGAGGGGAAGCGCATATGAAACTACGCGACCGCCTCGGCATCGGCCCGCGCCGTCAGCGCCAGCTCGCGTGGTTCATGGAGGTCTGTCTGGTCGGCATGTTCTTCGTCGGCTTGTACGAGGGGACGACGGGCATCGTCGTCAACGCCGCGCTCGCCCTTGGGGTGACCCAACTCCCAGCGGTACTCGAACGCGACCTAGGGATCCCGATGGATTCGGGGCTGGTGCTGTGGATCACGGCCGCGGTCTTCTTACACGTCTTCGGCAGCGTCGGGCTGCCGGGGGTCTCGGGCACGCCCTACGGCTCGACGTGGTGGTACGACCACGTTACTCACGCGCTATCGGCCTCGATCGTCGCCGCGGCCGGCTACGCGGGAGCCCGGGCGATCGACGAGCACCGCGAGGACATCTACCTTCCGCCGCGATTCATGTTCGTCTTCGTCCTGTCGTTCGTGCTCGCCGCCGGCGTGTTCTGGGAGATCATTGAGTTCGCCGTGGGTGCCCTCAGCAGTATCGTCGGAGCCGAATCGGCGCTGACCCAGTACGGCCTGGAGGACACGATGCTCGATCTCGTTTTCAATACGATCGGTGCGATCATCGTCGCGATCTGGGGCACTGCCTACTTGAGCGGCGTCGTCGACGCGCTGACCGATCGGCTCGACGTCAGGTCGCGAGGGTAGCGTCCGCCGGGCGAACGGCGAGCAGTACGTCTTCGTCGAGATGGGCTCGATCCCGTTCGCGAACTCGAAGTACGGGAAATCGAATCACCACGTACGAAGCCAACGAGCTACTGTCGGGTCTGACCGCTGTCGACCGGCATGGTGTGGCCGGTGACGAAGGAGGCCTCGGTCGAGCAGAGCCAGACGATCGCGCTCGCGACCTCCTCGGGATCGGCTGGCCGTCCCATCGGCACGCCGGCGGTGACTTCCTCGCGCTCCTCGGGGGACATCAAGGCTATCGCCGGGGTCTCGACGATCGTCGGACAGACCGCGTTGGCTCTGAGGCCCTCGTCGGCGTATTCGAGCGCGACCGACCGCGTGAGGCCGATCACGCCGTGTTTGCTCGCGCTGTAGGGCGTCCGTTCGGGACTGCCCCGGATCCCGGCGTGCGAGGAGACGTCGACGATCGCGCCGCCGCCGTCCTCGAGGCGTCGGTGCTCGAAGAGCCGGCACTCGAAGAAGGCGAAAGCGGTCTCACGTACTTCTTCGATGCGGCGAGGGCCGTCCCAGCTCGAACGGTACTCAGCCTCTACGTTGCGATCTTCGGGATCTTCGTCGTGCTCTATGGCGCACAGCTGACCGCCGTGCCCTTCGTCCTCGACCAGCAGTACCACCTCTCGCCCGGTGTCATCGGCGTGTTGCTCGCCCTCCCGGCGGTGACGATGGGTATCACCTCCTCGCAGGCCGGACGGCTGTTGCGCCACCTGTCGAGCGTCCAGCTCGTCCCACTGGGATTCGTCGCGTATGGTATTGGCCTTATCGGCGTCGGAATGGCGAACTCGGTGCCGGTGATCGCCGCCTCCTTGCTCCTGTTCGGGCTCGGCCAGGGGCTCTCCGAGCCGATCACGGACACGGCGCTGAACGCGATCACGCCCGACGAGTTCAGGGGCGGGGTCATGTCCGTTCGCACGAGCGTGCTACAGGCCGGCACGACGGTCGGCCCGCCGTTGTTCATCGCGCTCGCGACGACGGTCGGCTATCTCGACGTGCTGGTGGGTGTCGGCGTAGCCGCCTTCGGCCTCGGCACCGTCGCGTTCGTACTGATCGCTCGCTATCGAAGGCGGACGGAGAACCAGTACTGGCCGAATAAGTTCGGCGAGGGAATCGCGGCTATAGCGGGCCGAGTGACGGCAGGGTGGGGTGGAGTGGAACAGGGGGAAAAACGAGCGGAGGAACGGGAAGTCCCGCACTGCCCCCTTTGCGAGGGCGGCGAGCCACCTGCTGCTCGCGCTCTCGGGCCGGCATGCCTACAGGGTCGCCGATCACACCGGACGCCGGTTCGTCGACGCGCTGGCGGCGCTCGGCCCCGACTCGGAAGCGACCACCGCCCGGTAAGGGGTTCGAGGGTTCGATTCGACCACAGCCGGGTTTCCAGTTCCGATCTCGACTCCGACCCCAGTCGCGGGGCTCGGTCCCGGTACGTTTTTGCCCGCACCTTCCCTGCCCGATGGTATGGACGCCGTACTCGATCACACGATGATGCGCGTCGAGGACCTAGAGACCTCGGTCGAGTGGTACACCGATCATCTCGACTACGAGGAGAAAGGCCGCATGGAGGCCGACTCCTTCACGAACGTCTTCCTCGGTCCCGAGGACCTCCACGAGCAGGGCGCGGTGCTCGAACTCACGTACAATCACGACGACCGAACCTACGAGATGGGCGACGCCTGGGGCCACGTCGCGGTGCGGGTTCCCGAGGACGAACTCCAGTCTTCCTACGAGCAATTGATGGACGAGGGCGTCGAGGACTACCGCGATCCCGAGAGCTGTGATTACAACTACGCGTTCATCGAAGACCCCGACGGCCACGAGATCGAGATCGTCAAACGGGACTACGGCGCGAAATGGAGCCTCGATCACACGATGATGCGCGTCGAAAGCGCCGATCGGGAGATCGGCTTCTGGACCCGGAAGTTCGAGTACGGGACCCAACCCGATCACAAATGGGAGGCCGACTCGTTTGCGAACTACTTCGTCGCGCCGCGGGGAAGCGCGAAAGAGGCGATGAGCGTCGAACTCACGTATAATTACGGCGACAACACCTACGAGATGGGCGACGCCTGGGGCCACGTCGCGGTCCGAGTCGACGACTTACACGATGCCTGGGAGACGCTCATGACCCGCGAAGCGGAGGACTACCGTGATCCGGAGAGCTGTGACGACCAGTACGCCTTCACCAAAGACCCCGACGGCCACGAGATCGAGATCGTCCGCCGATAGCGAAACCCCCTGTTCGTTTCTCGACCCCAACCGTCACAGCCGAGCGTCGGACGGACGTTCTCGCCGTCGGTTCACTCCGAGGACGGAGAAGCATCCGTTCCGGACTCGGCCGATCGTTCGTCCGGTTCGCTCGACCCGCCCGTTCTGATCCGGCGCTCGGCGGCTTCGAGACACGCCTCGCGATCGAATCCTTCGATCAGTGCCGCCAGTTCGCTCGGGGAGGCGCTTTCGAGCTCCCGGGCGTGAGCAGTGATCTTCGGAATCGCCCGGAGCACGTTGTCGATCACCGGAACCGTGGCGTTTCGCGGCGAGCGCGAGAGGGGATTGAGATCGATCACGATTTCCGTTTTGCCCATCGCCGCCAGTGCCTCGGCGCGATCGCCGTCCTCGATCGGGACACAGACGGCGTCGGCTCGATAGATCCCCTCGGCGTCGACCCTGCCTCGTTCGCTCGATAGTCCCGGGATGCGTTCGGTCGGATCGGTGCCCAGAACCTCCCCGGCCCCGTGTTCGCGCAGATGGGCCGCGATCCTCTCGACGCGCTCGTCGGTCCGGTTGAAGAGGTTGACTTCGAGTTCCGCGCCGGTGACCGCGGCGAGTTCGACCAGTTCCTCGGGGACGAGCGCGGCGACGTTGCCATTCACCGAGAGGACCGGATGATCGGCGCGAAGGAGGTGGGCAGCAGCCACCCGTTCGGCGCGTGCGGCGCTCTCGATGGTCCCCTCGCCGAGCAGGTAATCGAAGGCCTCGCCGCGGCCCTCCGCGATCAGCCCCTGTAGGCTCGTGATGCCCTTCTCGACGCCCGCCTCGATCCGGTGGCGCGTCAGTAGCGACTCGTAGCGCGGGTGGTCCGGCGGTAGTTCGATCTCGCTCATGAGGCCCGTGTGCTCCCTGAGAGAAGCGGCGTTATGAGTTCGGTGATCCCCGGTGACCGGTCGCTCGCCGTCGGTCGGCCGTTCGTACCGGTTCGCCTCAATCGAGCAAGGCCGCGCCGGGCGGGTAGATCGAACAGACCGCCGGGTCATAGCCCGCGTCGGATAGTCCGGTTCCGAGCGCGAAGACCGTCTCGCCGAGCATCGCCATCGCTGCCTCGCCACCGTGGGCCAGCACGTCCTCAATCGCCGTTTCGATCTGGGACGTGAGCAAGCCGGCATCGCGCGCGAAGCGCCGTGAGCTGTGCATGAGCCGTTCGATCGTTGGCTGCTCGCACAGTGCAGTGAGTGCCCGTTCGCCCGCCTCGGTGAGTCCGACGATGTCCCCTTCGAGTACCGCGGCGGTCGAGAGCGACCCGAAGCTCACGTACTCGATCCGAGTCGCCGTCGGGATGCCATCGAGTTCTCCAGCGCCTGGTCCGCCCGGTTCGATCCGGAGGGGTACTCCGCCTCTAGCCTGGGCGACCACGTCTCCTAGTCCGGTGCCGGCCTCGACTTCGGCGGCGTGGGCGATCTCGACGAGATCGTTCTCGGTGCGCGCGCGATCGAAGGCGGCGTTGGCCGCGAGCGCCGTCCCCAGTGCCGTCGCGCCCGATACCCCAAAGCCCGTCCCGAGCGGTAACTCGGTCTCGATTTCGACGCGCGCGCTGGTGCCGAGCCGATCGAGTACCCGCATTGGAGCACTCATCTCGACCGGCTCCTCGTGGAAGCGAAGCGAGCGCTCGGCGGCCGGTGAGACGGTCACACCGACGCCCTCGGACAGAGCGAGACCAGCGCCGCGCGACCCCGATCTCGCGAGGATGTCCCCCTTCGCGCGGTCGCCGCTCGCCGCGCGATGCACGCTGAAAAAGCCAGTGACGTGCCCCGGGACGAACGCGCGAGCCGTCTCCTCGGTCATCGGTCGGAGTCGGGCATCGACCGGTTTAACCGTTACAGTTCACCGACGCCGACGGCGGTCTCGAATCGATCGTTCGACTCGGCCACCCCTGGATTCCGGTCCCATTTACGGCATGCACCTGCCTGTCGAAACGCCTCACGGCTAATGGCCGTTCGTCCACCGCAACTATCGATCGTTTCCCGCCTCGTATACGTTACCGGCCGACCGACACCGGCTTAGCGACACGAACCAGCGTGCGAACCGACGATCCCTACCCATTCATAACGGCAGACGACAGGGTTATTGGTCGTCTCAGCGTACGTTCTCGACGAATGTACGCATCGAACGTGCGAGCGCTCGTCCGCTCCCCGGGATGGCTGAGTCCGAGGGTATCGAGGCGCGATCCCGCTGACGAATTCAAGGGAGAGGATGGCTGAGGAGCGTCCGGACGAGGAAACCAGCGAAGGGGAGATCCGCGAGTCGAGCGAGCACGCCGCGTCGGGCGCGCCCGTCGCCGGGTGGGCGGTCGGCGATCGTTTCTCCGCCGACGAGGTCTTCCAACGCGTTCTCGCGAGCGCCGACGAAGAGATCGCTACCGGTGCTCGCGAACTGTTCCTCAGCGGTCTCGCCGCGGGCTTTGCGATCGTGATCACCTTCCTGGGACACGCGGCGATGAGTGCTTACTTCCCCGAAAGCACGCCGCTCGCTGCGCTGCTCTATCCGCTCGGGTTCATCTATATCATCCTCGGTCGCTACCAGCTCTACACCGAAAACACCCTGCCGCCCGTCGGGTTGGTGATGACTCGCCTGGCCAGCATACCGTTATTGCTACGCGTCTGGACCATCGTGCTAGCCGGAAACGTTCTCGGAGCCGCGCTCGGCGTACTCGTGCTCGCCAACAGTCAGGTGCTATCACCCCCGGCGATGGAAGCCGGGCTCGAGTTCACGCGAACCGGACTCGAAACCGGGTGGTGGGACGTCTTCTTTAAGGCGCTCTTTGCAGGCTGGCTCGTCGCCGGCGTGGTGTGGCTCAACCACGCCTCTCGCGATACTATCGCGCGATTCTTCCTCGTTTACATCGTCTTCTATACGATCGCCGCGGCCGAACTCTATCACGTCGTGACGACGGCGGCCGACGGGCTCTTTTTCCTGTTCGCCGCCGAATCGGGACCGGGAGCCTTTGCCGTCTTCTATGAGTTCTGGTTACCGGTATTACTCGGGAACACGATCGGCGGCGTGTTCTTGGTAGCGCTCGTGAACTACGGTCAGGCCGAACGCCGGCGGTTCCCCGAGGTCCGCGAACTCTCCACACGCAAGTGGCTCTTCAGCTGGTACGGCGGTCGTGACCGCGTTTCGATCGACACCGAGAGAGTCGGATCGAAAGACGACTGATCGACGACACTGAACCACCGCACGGTCACCTACGATCAATCGAAACTCCGGCTTCGACGTTTCTCCTCATCGTCCGTCCCCGTTCCGATTCCAATCGGCCCGCTTCGTTTCGCCTCGATTCGGGTTGCCGGCGTCAGTCGTCGGCCGACGTCGGTGACCCAAGGTACGCCTGGCTCTGTGCGGAAGCCGGCTCGTCGGACAGGAATCGCAGTAACAAGAACGCGAAGGCGAACTTCGCACCGACGTCGAGCAGACTATACAGCCATGAGGTAACTGCAACACCCGTCATCCCTGTTCCGAACAACGCTAGTCCCTCCGAGCCGATCGCCCAAACCAGCGGATAGCCGACCCAAAGTACGGCTGTCAGGTTCCGAAGCGTGCCGAACAGTCCCTGGATATCGCGCTCGCGTTCGAGAGCGTCCTGTGGCCACTCGATCAGTAGTACGTAGAGCACGACCGCAAAAAAGGCCGAGCTGATCAGAAACCAGAACCAGCGCAGCCAGACTGCCTGGGTAGTGAGGGCGGCGGCGAGTCCGGTGACACACATCAGTACGTCGAAGACGATCGCCGTAGCGATCTTCGTCGGGTGGGAGCCGGCAAGCACCCCGAGCGCCAGGAGAATTAGCGGCGTCGAGAACGTCCAGGTAAGATATCGTCCCCACAGCGTGACGGTCTCTCCGCGACCGGAAATCTCGACGACGCCGATCGTGAGTCCGCTCGCGAGTCCGAGGTAGCTCGATATCGATACGGCCGGGATGCCGATCGTTGCGATGAACATCAGTTGTACGCGCGGGTCCCCGACGTTCCGACCCATATAGACGAACAACAGCGTGGCAACGCCCATGAGCACGATCATGATCCACAGCGAACTCGAGAGCAACGGGTTCGATAGTGCTTCTCGTACCGACGGTTCCAGTTGCAGGGAAACGGGAGCGACCGTTCCGACGAGCGAATTCAGTACGTTCATACGACCGTTTCGATGTCGGACGACATTGAACGTCTCGCTTACGACATACGGTCCGCGTTCGAAGGTACGGGAAAACACACCGAACGTTTCGGTTAGGGCTACCGGTACCGCCTTCCGACTGTCCGTTGTCCTCGGACTACCTCTTGTCGTCCGCTACCCTCTCGGGCTCGTCGTAATCGTAGTTGGGGTCCAACGACCGATCATGGGCGCGCTCACGGGCTCAGAAGCTGGCGGTGCTATAGGAACACGGTTGCAGCAAGCTGCTCCCCGCTCCCACTCGCCACCGACTCCTTCGCTATGGGCTCAATCGCTGCCTATCTCGCGGGAAGAGAACTGCTTCGCGGATGTTCGCCAGGCCGAGCATCGACATGACGAGGCGCTCCGCACCGTAGGCCCAGCCGGCGTGTGGGGGCATCCCGTATTTGAACGTCTTCGTATAATAATCGAAGGCCTCGGGATCGAGGCCCTGTCGCTCGAAACCCTCGACGAGCGGTTCGTAGCGGTGTTCACGCTGCCCGCCCGAGACGAGTTCCATGCGCGGGTGCATCAGGTCGAAGCCCTTCGAGACCTCCGGGTCCTCGGCGTAGTCCTGGATGTAGAACGGTTTGATCTCGCTCGGCCAGTCGGTCACGAAGTAGTGCCCCTCGATGGCCTCGCCGAGTGCGTGTTCGGCCTCGGTCGAGAGGTCATCGCCCCAGACGAGCTGCTCGTCGAGTTCCCCGGTCGCGTTCACTTGCTCGATCGCCTCCTCGTAGGTCAATCGGGGGAACTCCTCGTCGGGCACCGCAAAGTCCTCGAAGCCGAGCGTTTCTAACTCCGCTTCACAGTTCGCCGCGACCGCTTCGTAGGCCGCTCGGAGGGTGCCCTCACAGACGTCCATCGCCTCGTGATGATCGATGAAGGCCGATTCGAAGTCGATCGAGGTCGCCTCGTTGAGATGCCGGGGCGTGTTGTGTTCCTCCGCGCGGAAGATCGGCCCGATCTCACAGACCCGTTCCAGGCCGCTCGCGACCATGAGCTGCTTGAAGAGCTGGGGCGATTGGTTCATGAAGGCCTCCCGGCCGAAGTAGGTGATCGGAAAGAGTTCGGTCCCGCCCTCGGTGCCGGTGGCGACGATCTTCGGGGTCGTGATCTCCGTCGCGCCGGCTTCCCGGAGGAACTCGCGGATCGCCCGGAGCGCCTCGGCGCGGATCTCGAAGATCGCTTTGGTCTCCTCGCCGCGAACGTCTAAGGTACGGTTGTCGAGCCGGGTCGGGAGTTCGGCCTCGACTTTGCCCGAGGGGTCGAGGGGCAGTTCGGGTTCTGCGGCCGCGAGCACCTCGATGGCTTCCGGGACGACCTCGACGCCGGTCGGCGCGCGCTCCTCGGCTTCGGCTTCGCCGGTGACCGAGACGACGCTCTCCCTGGTGAGGTCCGTTCCGGTCTCGACGATCGCGTCGTCGAGTTCATCCTTCGCGAACTTCACTTGGATCTTCCCGCTCCTGTCCCGAAGGATGAGGAAAGCGATGCCCCCGAGATCCCGGAGTTCATGCGCCCAGCCGGCGACGGTCACCGACTGGCCGGGTTCAACGGCCGCGGCATGCGTTCGGTCCTGCATGCCCCCGATTTCCGGAGCCGTGGGCTTAAACGACACCATCCACGTCCACGCTCGGGTGAGGCCTCGGTTCGCTCTCTGGCCGTCGAGTCGGTTCGAACACCGGTCGGGAACACCTACATCGACAGCGAGCGGTAGACGAGTGCCGGCATCAGTCCGATCAGCATCGCTCCCAGCAGGACGACCAGCCGGCTCGGGCCGATGTGTTTCGCCAGCCGCCAGCCCCCGACCGCGCCAAGCAGGTACGCGCCGGCGACGACGAACACGAGCGGGACGGCGATCGCTCCTTGTACCGTAT
>PXRA01000088.1:55268-82362 GCA_003021725.1 Halobacteriales archaeon QH_8_64_26 | reverse complement strand
CGGCGCGTTCGGCGCGTACTACGCGACCACCCTCCTTGGGGGTGCGGGCGGCCTGGGGATCGGGGTCCCGGTCCTCGCCGCGGTCCTCGCCGCCGCGACGTTCAGCGCACTACTGTACCTCCTCATGATCGACCACGTCGAGGACGACCCGATCATGGTGTTAATCCTCACGCTGGTGACCTCCGTCGCGCTCGAACAGCTGATACTGACGGTTTTCGGCGCTCAGCCGAAGGTACTCCCCTCGCTGCTCGACGGCCAGGTGGCCTTCGTGGGCACACAGATCGGGACGAACCGGGTCGGGATGTTCGTGCTCTCCTGGCTGCTCATCGGGGGCTTGTTTGCCCTCATCAACTTCACCGATACCGGAAAGGCCGTGCTCGCGACGAACATGTCCGAGAAGGGCGCGGCGCTCGTCGGTATCGATAGTAATAATATCAACCTGCTGATCTGGGTGTTCGCCGGGGCCTTCGCCGGGCTCGCGGGGTATTTCCTCGGCTCTTTCCAGGGCGCGAGCTGGGCGATGGGGCGCAATCCGCTGGTCCTTTCCTTTTCGATCGTCGTTCTCGGGGGCGTCGGGTCGATACGGGGCAGCGTCGTCGGCGCGTACCTCATCGGCTTTTTGGAGGTGCTTACCGTCTCGCTGATCGACGCCTCGTTAGCCGGACTCTCCTCGCTGCTCGTGCTCGTGGTCGTCCTGTTAGTGAAACCCGAAGGGCTGTTCGGCCGGGAGCTGATCGAGTGATGAGCCGGGATACCGCGGGTCGGGATGTCGCCGAACCGAGCGAAGGACAAGCCCCCGGCCAGCCGACGACCGACGACGACACGATCCCCTCAGGAACCGACGAGACCGACGAGTCCCCGGCGAACCGGGGCATCGTTGGCTTCCTCGATCCGCGCTCGTTTTCCCTGAGCCAGCAACTCGGCGTACTGGGACTGCTCGGCCTCGCCGTGTTGCCGATCTTTCTCACCTCCCTACAGGCCCTAACGATGACCTCGGCGTTTTTCTTCGCGATGTTCGCGATGAGCTGGGATGCCGTTTCGGGATATACTGGCCAGATCAGCTTCGGCCACGGACTCTTCTTCGCGGTCGGCGGGTACACGAGCGCGCTGCTCAACCTCGGTCACGGGGTCCCGCCGTCGCTCTCGATTCCCGCCGGGGTCGTTCTCGCGGCGGTCGCCGGCGTGGTCATCGGTGTGCCGGCGCTGCGCCTGCGGGGGCCGTACCTCTCCTTGATAACCCTCGTCGCTCCGCTAATCCTGCTCCAGATCTTCATCTTCTATAGCGGGATCTTCGGCGGCGAACTCGGCATCTCCGCGCCGGCGAGCCTGCTCGGGTTCGCTCCCTATGCCAACTACTACCTCGCCTTTGGGCTCTTCCTGTTCATTCTGGCTATCTTGCTCGCGGTGACGCGCTCGAACGCGGGGGCGGTCTTTACGGCGATCCGCGAGGACGAGGACACGGTCGCCGCCGCGGGGCTCAACGCGGCGAAGTTCAAGACCTTCGCGTTCGTCCTCAGCGCCGCCATCGGCGGCCTCGCCGGGGCCGTCTTCGTCCATACCCCACAGGGAAGCCCGCGGCCGAGCCAGCTCTTTTCAGTGCTCGTCAACGTCGAGGTAATCATCGCCGCCATCCTCGGCGGGATGGGCACCATCGTCGGGGCCGCGATCGGGGGCCTGTTTTTCTTCCTGTTCCGGGACTGGCTCAGCGGCCTGAAGTGCTCGATTCCCCTGCTGAACGCGCCGATCTCGGAGTTCGATTTCCTCATCTTCTCGGTCATCACGCTCGTTCTGCTATTCGTGCTTCCCGGCGGGTTCCTACGGGCCGCCATGCACTGGGGACGGGGGCTCCTCGATCGCTCCGCCGGCGGGGAGGACCGAGCCGCTACCGACGGCGGGCAGACGCCAGTAGAGAGCACCCTCGAACGCTATCGAAAGGCTATCCGCGAGATAACCGGCGGTGATCGGGAATGAACGCTACGAGCGGGACCGAAACGACCAGTACGGACACGACGAGCACGGAGGAAACGACCGACGCGACCGAGAGCTACGGGCCCGAGGACGGCCTGCTGGTCCTCGATAGCCTCACGAAGGAGTTCGGCGGCCTGACCGCCGTCGACGATCTGTCCTTCGCCGTCGAGGACGGGGAGATGCTCGGGTTCATCGGTCCCAATGGCGCGGGGAAATCCACGACCTTCGACTGTGTCACCGGCACTCACGCGCCGACAGCGGGCACCGTCCGGTACAAGGGTGAGGAGATCACCGGCACGCCGCCCCATCGGATGGTCAAGAAGGGACTAGCCCGGACCTTCCAGTCGTTCCGACCGCTTTCCGATCGGGACGTAGTCGCGAACGTCGCGCTCGCGCTCACGCCCGACCGGCTGTTCTCGCTGTCGGGGCTGCGCGGGGAGACCCGTCGGCGGGCCCGGGGGCTTTGTGAGCGCGTTGGGCTGGGCGATCGACTCGATCAGACGCCCGACGAACTCCCGCATGCTGGCTTGCTGCGCCTGGAGCTAGCGCGTGCGCTGGCGACCGATCCCGACCTCCTGCTCGTCGACGAACCCTTCGCCGGTCTCTCCGGTGGGGAAGTCGAGAACGTATCAGGGTTGCTCACCGAACTCCGCGAGGAGGACCTCACGCTCGTCGTCATCGATCACAACATGCGCGGGTTGCTCTCGTTGATCGACCGGGCGATCGTCATCCAGTTCGGCTCGAAGATCGCCGAGGGCACCCCCGAGGAGATCAAAGCGAACGAGAAGGTCCAACAGGCCTACCTCGGGGGGGACGTCTGATGGGCACGACTGAGGGGAGTACCGATAGTAGCGCCGACCGTACCGATGCCGCGAGCAGCAAGACCGTCTCCGAGGGGCGTGCGAGCGATAGTGAGGGAACGGCGGTTCTCTCAGCATCGGATCTGAGCGTCTCCTATGGCAAGGTCGCCGCGCTGCGCGGGATTTCCCTCCAAGTAGGTACCGAGGAGATCGCTTCGGTTATCGGTCCCAATGGCGCGGGGAAATCGACGCTCGCGAACACCATCTCGGGCTTTCTCGGCTACGAGGGCAGCGTCCGCTACCGAGGCGCGGAAGTCGCCGACCGAACGGTAAACGCCCTCGTTTCCGACGGGCTCATTCACTGTACGGAGACCCGGGACCTGTTCGGGTACATGAGCGTCGAGGACAACCTCCGGCTCGGGGCCTATCGCCGTGGCGAGGACGCGGGCGACCGGCTCGAGTACGCCTATGACCTGTTCCCGGCCCTCGCCGAGCGCACCGACCAGCACGCACGCACCATGAGCGGCGGCGAACAGCAGATGCTCGCGATCGGCCGCTCGCTTATGGGCGATCCCGAGCTGTTGGTCCTGGACGAACCGACCCTCGGTCTCGCCTCGGTGATCCTCGAAGACATCTCCGAGGCCATCGAGGAGATCCGGGACGACGGCGTGACGGTGTTGCTCTGCGAACAGAACGTGACCTTCGCGATGAATCACGCCGATCGCATCTACCTGCTCGAAAACGGCGAAATCGCCCGCCAGGGCACCCCGGACGACCTTAGCGGCGATGAGTACATCCGCGAGTCCTACCTCGGCGGCTGAGTCCTGACTCCCGGACGCTCCATTCCACCGACAGTTCTCGGTGTCTCTCGCGAGCAGCCGATCGCGTACCGATAGCGGAGCGAACCGAGACTCCCCGAGTGCGTGGTGCTCTGAACCGTGTCTGGTACTCTCACGGCAATCCTCTAAGCCTCGACGAACGTGATAGATACTGTCAATGACGAACCTCGTCGCCGATATCGAGACCACCGTAGAGGCCCGTCCCGACGCGACGGCGATCGCCGCGAACGGCCGGGAGATCCCCTACGAGGAGTTCTGGTCGCGAACGGGCCGTCTTGCCGCGGCACTCGCCGACAGGGGCATCGAACCGGGCGACCGGGTTGCGCTCTACCTACCGAACGTTCCACAGTTCCTCACGGCCTTTCACGGCGTGCTTCGGGCGGGCGGCGTCGTCGTCCCGATGGATCCCCAGTATAAATCGCGAGAGATCTCACACCTGCTCGCCGATAGCGAGGCAACGGTCGTCGTTTCCCTCGGCGACCTCGTTCCTCGGGTCGAGGCCGTGATGGACGACACCGACGTCACCCAGGTCGTGAGCGTCGGGGAAACGCAGGAAGAGAACGATACCGTCACCCCCTTCGAGGCGTTCTTAGCCGAGGAAGAGGCCCCAGTCGTCTCCCGCGCGGACGACGACGTGGCGATCCAACCCTATACCTCCGGCACTACCGGCCGGCCAAAGGGCGTGCTCCTCACCCACAGGAACGTCGCGTGGGACGCCCGGGCCAGTGCCTCGCTGACGGAAGGTGGGGTCAAGGAGAGCGACAAGTTCCTCGGCGTCCTGCCCTTGTTCCATATCTACGGCATGACGATCACGATGGTCGCCGTGCTCTTCGAGGGTGGTAGCTTCTACCCGTTGCCGACTTGGGACGCCCAGGAAGCGCTCTCGCTGATCGAACGCGAGGAACTGACCGTGATGCACGGCGTGCCCGCGATGTTCAACGACGTGCTCAACCAGCCCAATGCCGCCGAGTTCGACCTCTCGAGCGTTCGCTTTGCGAACTCCGGGGGCGATAGCCTCCCGACGGCGGTGATGGAGGGCTTCGAGGAACTGTATGGCATCGAACTCTACGAGTGCTATGGCCTCACCGAGACCAGCCCGGTGACCCATGCCAGTTCGCCCGGCCATCGCCGGCCCGGCAGCATCGGACAGCCGATCGAAGGCGTCGAGGCGATGATCGTCACTGAGGAGTTCGAGCCGGCCGAACGCGTCGAGCGCGGCCCCGTCGACGAGGAGAGGGTCGATCTCGACGCGATTTCCGGCGAACTCGTGATCTCGGGGCCGAACGTTATGAAGGGCTATCACGACCGCCCGGAGGCGAACGAGGAGGTCTTCACCGAATACGAGGGGAAACGCTGGTTCCACACCGGCGATGTCGGCTACTGGGACGAGGAGGACTTCTTCTACGTCATCGACCGGGAGAAACACGTCATCGTCACCGGCGGCTACAACGTCTACCCCCGTGAGGTCGAGGAATTGCTCTACGAACACGAGGCGGTCGCCGACGCCGCGGTAGTCGGGGTCCCCGACGAGCGGCGCAACGAGACGATCAAAGCCTTCGTCGTTCCCGTACCCGACAGCGAGGGGAGCGCCGAGGGGATCACGGAGTACTGCTTATCGAATCTCGCGGCGTACAAACACCCCCGTGAGGTCGAGTTCCGCGAGGAGCTCCCCCGGACGACCACCGGCAAAGTACAAAAATTCGAACTCGCCGAGAGCCAGTAGGCGAGCGGTCAGCGAGCGATCCGGCCACGCGGCGGTGTCGATCCGTTCGTTCCGATAGCCCGGCTCCCGTGAGTCATTATCGAGGTCTCCGTACGTACACTGAAGTATCGAGGCGTCGAACCCCGCTTCATGACCGACGAACCGGTGCTGCTCGACATCGACGAGGGCGTTGCGACGATCACGCTGAATCGCCCGGAGACCCGCAACGCACTCGCTCGCGAGGTCTCGGCCGGAATTATCGAGGCCATCGGGGAGACCGAGGGGAGCGACGCTCGCTGTGTCGTACTCGAAGGGAACGGCGAGGCCTTCTGTGCCGGCGGCGACGTTAACACGATGACCGAACGCCTGGAGGGAGACCTGAGCTTAGCGGACGCCGAGCGGCTGATCGTTCAGACGACGAGCCGAGCGATCGCCCGCGTCGCGGGCTGTCACCTGCCGACGATCGCGACGGTAGACGGCCCGGCCTTCGGCGCGGGGGCGAACCTCGCGATCGCCTGTGATATCGGGGTCGCGAGCGGCGCCTCCCGGATCGGGTTCGGCTTCCGACAGGTCGGCCTCGCAGTCGATTCCGGTACCTCCTATCTGCTCCCGCGTCTCGTCGGACTCAACACCGCGAAGGAACTCGTCTTCACCGGCGAGTTACTCGACGCCGATCGCGCCGCGGACCTCGGGATCTTCAATCACGTCTTCCCCGACGAGGAGTTCGACGAGCGTGCCGAGGAACTCGTCCAGGAAATCGCGACGGGCCCGACGGTCGCGCTGCGCGCCTCGAAACGGCTGCTCGATCAAGACCACGGGAGTTCCTTGGACGATGCGATCGCCAACGAAGCCGCCGCCCAGACCGCGGTCTTCGAGACCCGTGATCACCGCGAAGGGGTCACGGCGTTCCAGGAGAAGCGCGACCCGAAGTTCGAAGGCCATTGACTGCTCGGTGATCAGGCCTCGTTTCCGGATTTAACGACCAATCAAAAACAGTACGACGAGTCCAAATAAGCACCGATAGTCCCGAGACGGCTCAGGGATAAGGATGGGGATCGCGGTCGAGCCGCGGTTCGAATCCCAGGCTCGTAGGTACAGTGCGTGCCCGCTCGCCGAAGAAGGGCTCACCGGTAAACAGCGGCTGTGCTGCGGGAACGAGTACCCGGACGGCTTCGAACCCCAGTTCCTCAACGTCCCGCGTCGTAAGACGAACGCCATACGAATCGAGCCCCGTATCGGCGAGGCGATCGAGCACGGTCTCGAGTTCCTCACGGCCGAAGACCTCCGTCCCGACGCTTTCGGCCGGGATCGCTCGATCGACATCGAGAAGCGCCCGGGCGGCGGGCGGCAAGCCGGCGTAGTGGCCGATCGCGCCCCCCGCCTCGCTCGCGCCTTCTTCACCCATCCCTTCGAGTTCGGTCCAGTTCTGGAGTGCCTCGGCGAGCGCGGACTCGGCCGCCCGCTCCGCGTCGAGATCGGCGTCCGATCCGACCGCGAAACGCGGCCACTCGTCCTCGCGGTGGAGGACAACCGTCACGACGGGAACATCGACGTCCTGGGTCACGAGCAGTGCCGTCGCAGAGAGACCCACCGCCTGAGCGCGCCCTTCGAGCGTCGCGAACCGTTCGCTCTCGACGTCGAGACCGAGGGGTTCGAACGTCGAGTACCATCCGAGCATCGTCGCGTCCCGCTCGATGGTCTCGTATAGCCCCGACAGCAGCGCCCCGATGCCCGAGTTCCCGAACCCGAGACCCGTCGTGATCGCCGGCCGGAAGCGTTCCTCGGGCGGTGGAAAGAGCGCGACGGCTGCCGGAACCAGCACCTCGGAACCGCTCGTGAGCGCCTCACCTGCCACCCAGCGGATCGGCTCGTCCGGGTCGCTACTACTGTTACTATCCGGTCGGACGAACTCCGAGGGGGCGATCGCCCGATCGAGATCGGTCGGCCTCGCCCTCGTGAGGTCTTCGGTTCGGTAGACGCCGGCACAGTAGCGCTCCAATCCTTCGCCGATCGCCTTCATGAACGCGGCGTTCCAGTCGGCGGCGACCCCTGCGGCCTGTGTGGTTGCTCGCGCGTCGCTGAAGGGTGTCGTATCGCCCAGGCGCGCGAGGTAGTACGGCACCGGAAACGAAGCAGCCTCCCCGATCTCGCGTACGACTCCGACCCGCGGATCGAACGCCCGCTCGGCGCGGGCGAGCGCCGCCTCCAGCCCGCGCTCCTCCTCGTTCCGATCGAGGCTGTCGAACCGACCTCCTCGATCGCTCTCCGGGCTACACCGACAGTTCGGCACCGCGAGCAGTCGTCGTTCCGCGTAGGGCAGCTCGATCACCTCGGCGACCGACGCACCCGCGAGCGTTCGCAGGGCTTTCCGGCCGGCGATCGTGCCCGCTAGGCGGATGGTCGCATCCCCAATGCTGCTCGACGACCCCGATTCGGCGAACCTGTCGATCCTATCACTCCTGGCCTCACCGTTCCGTTCCCCCGCGTCGGCATTCGCCGCCACGCGGGCACCGAGACACTCGAAACACCCTATACCCGGTCCGAACCCGGTGACTGTCGCCTCGACCCCTTCGAGAGCATGTCCGCCGATCCCGCCGAGCTCGATGGCGATCCACTCGGTGCCCGTGGCCGCAAGCGCCGCCTCGTTCGCAGCGTCGAACCGCGTTGCCCCGGCGCTATCGACGACCACCGCGAGATCGACGTCGGGGACCGCCTCCGGTTCGATGGTTTCGATGTCGATTCTCTCGTCGCCGAGGACCGCCGCGACGCTCTCGGTCGCGGGTCCCGTTCCTACGACCCCGACGTTCATCGCTTCTCGCCGACCGGAGAAAGGGAACTCATTCGTTCCCCTCGGCGAGTCGTACCCCCGCGTCGGGATGTTGATCGGGACCTTCGTTGATCCGGCCGTCCGCTCGTGCGGCTTCGAGGGCTTCCTTGGCTTCGTCGCGCTCGACGCGCCCGATAGTGGCCACTGCATCGAGCAGCCACTCTTCGGAGACGCCCTCGCCCGTCCCGGCGTTCGGGCTCTCCTCTCCATTGTCCGTACTCGCTTTCTCGACGACCCCGAGGTACGCCTCGATATCCGTCGAGCCGCCGAGTTCCTTGTGCCACGCCGGCGGGTAGGCACTTATCCGACCGTCGAGGTCGTACAGCGCGTCGTTGCCCGCCCAGTTCTCCGCGTCGGTGAGGCGCTCGTCGATCGCCGTGGCGAACTCCTCGGTGTCGATGTCGAAGTTCGGTCGTTCCGCGAGCGCGTCGGCGTAGGCATCGAGGGTCTCGCGAGAAACGCCGGGGTCCTCCGTGGTATCCCGGCGTTCGATAAGCGCAACGGCTTCGTCGGCCAGTAGGTTCCGACCGCGCTGTACTATCTCGGAGACGACGTCCTCGTCCGCGTCTGCCATACCGACGCTACCGGTCTATCGCGAATAAGTCGCCTGGTTACAGTCCTCCAGCCGGTTCTTCGGTTCCTATCGGGCGAGTTCCCGAGCGATGGCGAAGAACAGTCGAGCGACCGATTTCGCTACCGACGACCGGATTCCCGACCGACAGTTTTCGTCTAGACGACGCACGCTCTCGCGAGATCGCGAACTCTCGCTGTCGCTTGCTCTTCTCGACTCCAGTCACCCGATCGGGACCGAGAACTGATCAGGTCAGGATCGTCTGGGCGACGCTCGCGAGCTGGTCAGCGTCGGCGTCACGCAAGCGCTCGTCGCCGAGCATTAATCGCAGGCGGGGTCGGCCGACATCGATCGGGACCTTCTCGGTATCGAGAAGCCCCATGTCTTCGAGTTTCGTCTTCGTGCGGCTGAAGGTCGCTTTCGAAGCGATCCCGACGTCCTCGCCCCACTTGCTGATGTCGTACAGCAGGGCCTCGTTCTTCGCGGCGACGAGTAGGCTGATCGTCACCTCGTCGAGCCCGTCGCCGTCGCCACGAGCGGTCTCGAGGGAGGCGAGCACGCCGTCGAAATCCGACTCGATGCCCGAACCCAGGTCGTCGGCGAGCGTCTCCCGGACGCGTGAGATCGGCGGCGTTCGTAGCGAAAAGTCACTGGCCTCGGCCCAGAGCCCCTCGTACCGTTCGTTGGCGCTGCCGACGAACGCCTCCTCCTCGGTCGTGAGACCGGCGACCCGATCGTCAGCGTTGACGACCGCGGTGATCGCCTCTTCGGTGATGAGCAGGGAGTTCGTTGGCGGTTTCTCGGCGACGCGCAACTCGAGAACGCCTTCCTCGATCCGGTCGGCTGCCGTGCTCGCGAGGATGAAATCACCCGTGACCTCCTTGAGGACGCCTTCGGGTGCGAGCAGCCTGACCGGGGGCACGCCTTCCAGTTCGGTCAACACTTCGACTAACTCCTCGATCGCCTCCGCCGATGGGTGGACGGCGAGCACGCCGCCCGACGCATCCGTAAGCGCCGCCCGAAGCACGTCGGCGACGTTTCTTTCGACCATATTTGGGGTCATGATTCCGGTCGTCTAAACGGTATTGGCATATTTAATTTTATCGCATAACCGGAGCTTAAATCGGACATTAAATCGGGGAGCGGGGAGTGAATGCTATATTAGGGCCGATCGAATCGATCGTTCGCTCCGCTCAAAGGAGTCGTTCCTTTTAGCAGAACCGGGGTAGGACCAAGCGCCGTCGCAATTCAGTCATCGAGACGGTCGGCGAGGTCGGTCGACCAATGGAAATCCCCGTCGTAAATCACCGGGAACGACGAGTCCCGGAGCACGAGTAGCAGCTCCGCACGCGCGAACTCGGGATCGGCGTTCACGCCCTGTAAGTACGCGCGGTCGTCCTCGGCGACGGGCGGGCGGTAGGTGTCGCCGGTCGAGCCCGTGCCGGCGACTTCGTAGGTCGCTCGGAAGGTTCCCTCGCGTTCCTGCAGCCACATCACCGCCGGGGGACGGCGGCCGGCGTTCGTTAGCGCGTGGGTGCCGTCGCCGACGACGGCGTAGTCCTTGCCCATCATTATCCGCCGCCTGGCGAGCTGGATCGCCCGTTCGATGTCGAACCCGTAGGTCAACAGCCGCGCGAAGGCCGTGCCGACGGTCGCGGCGTGATCGTTCAAGACTGCGGTGAGCGTCACCGCGCCGGCAACGCTGCCGGCCTCGACCAGTTCGAGCCCTTCCTGATAGGAGCCACAAGCGTTCAGGAAGAAGGTCCGTGTCCGACAGCTATCGAGCGAGGCGGTCGGGAAGCTTCCATCCGGACAGCACAGCCCGCCGGTATCACAGTGGCCAATGAAGTGCACGAAGTCGTTCGGCGTCTCGAGAACCGTCGCGAGCTCGCGTTTGGTCAGATCGGTCTCGACCGTCACGTTCGCCGACAAGCCGACCGCACCCTCCCGGTAGATCTCCGCGACTCGGTCGTGTTCGCCGCCCATCTCGCTGTCATTAAAAACGACCGTGACGTCGAGCGGCGGGTCCCGATCGTCGTAGGTCAGACGGTGGTCGTAGGCGCTCGGCGAACTCTTGAAGACGTCGATCGGTGTCCCTGGCGCGAGCCACCCGTGGGCCCGCCCGGCGTGTAACTCCGGCTCGAGGCGATCGACCGACGCGACGTCCTCCGCCCGATAGAAGTCGTCGAGCGATCGGCGAAGCAACCCCTTCCCGTCGAGTTCCGACGCGGAGGGCAAATAGACGAGACTGAGGTTTTCCAGCAGGTAGGGCAGGCTGCGGGCGTTCTCGACGGTGGGCTCGACGTACGTCGAGAGGTGCCACTCCGGAAGCTCCGGTCGGAGTCGCCGTGAGGGGACCTCGCAGTACCGCTCCAGTCGCTCCGCAGGTGTGGCGTCGGCGAGCTCGCCCGGACGGATAGCGAGGCGATCGAGGGCCAACCCGCCGGCGGCGGTCACCTCGCCGGGATCGATCGTCCGCGTGATCGAGTCGAGCAAAAAAACCCGCCGTAGCATCGCCGCAGCGTCGTGTTGGAACGCCGGCATCGGCCGGAAGCGCCGCTCGAACCCGCCCGGTCCCGAGAGCACTGGCCGTTCCCGATCGTCGATCTCGACGGTTGCGCCGAGGTAGTACGCGAGCGGCGCGGCGACCAGCAACTCCGCGATCGATTCGGGAACCGAGAGCCGGAGACCGGTCTCGGGGGTCCCGTCACGGACGGTTTCGGGAACCGCTACTGCTTCGCCGAACTCGATCAGCGGCGGGTGATCCCGCAGTGCTGGATGCGATCGATCCGGCCCGACTGATCGGTGGGCGCTCGAGGCGTGTGTGATCGCCGTTGCGATCCCGGCGGGTGTCCTCGGAACGACGATCGGCTCGGGGTAGGGCTGCCCACGCCGAGAACCGATCGCGATCGGCGTTCGTTCGGGAAATGATACCGAAAGCGTTCCGTTCTGTCTGTGCATCTCGGCCGGCCCGGCGAATCGGATGGATCGGTTTCGTTTCGCCCTGTCCGATCGTTCTCCCGCCGCTCGTCGCTTTCCGCTCGCGGTTGCGGCCCTGTCGTCGCTTCGTGTGGCCCCATCGAACCGAAGCGCGGGGACGGAAAGCTCGTACTCGCCTGGCGGAAGGTCGATCGGCTTGGAGTCGTTGCTGTGGACACGCTGGCCCGTCGCTGTTTCGAGTACGACGGGCGTCGGTGTCGTCAGTCCCATGACCGTCCCGGTAATCGCACCCTCGGCCGAGCCCTGGATGCTCCACTCGTTCCCGTTGTGCCACTCCGGCGCGTCGAGAGCGATCGTTCGCTCGCCGTCGAGCGCCCGCCGACAGGCTCCCGACGCAACCCACTCGACCATCTAGATTCGTGGTGTTTCCCAACGATCCTATATCTTGCGTTGTCGTGAAAATTACTTCGACCTCCCCGACACTGACGGTCGTTCGGCCGTTTGGCTAACGTGTTTGGGGGACCCCACACCCGAGCCGAGAAGAGACAGGTAGTGACTTATGTCCACCGAGACCTGTGTTTCAGTATGGAGCACGAACACGTCCGGGGGGTCGATCCCGTCGTGGCCGACGCGCTCGAAGACGAGGTGGGTCGCCAACGGGACACCCTCTCGATGATCGCCTCGGAGAACCACGCGAGCGAAGCCGTTCTCGAGGCCCAGGGATCGGCACTGACGAACAAGTACGCCGAGGGCTACCCGGGCGAGCGCTACTACGCCGGCTGTGAGTACGCCGACGAGATCGAGAGCCTCGCCATCGATCGCGCGAAGGAACTCTGGGGTGCCGAACACATCAACGTCCAGCCCCATTCCGGTACGCAGGCGAACATGGGCGTGTACTTCGCGATGCTCGACCCAGGAGATCGCATTCTCTCGCTCGATCTCTCCCATGGCGGGCACCTCTCCCACGGTCACCCGGCGAACTTTGCGGGCAAGCTCTACGACGTCTCCCACTACGAGGTCGATCCCGAGACCGGCTACATCGACTACGAGGACCTTCGGGAGACCGCAAGAGCGTTCGATCCCGACATCGTCGTCTCGGGCTATTCGGCCTACCCGCGTGCGGTCGACTTCGAGCAGGTACAGGAGGCCGCCGAAAGCGTCAACGCCTACCACCTCGCGGACATCGCTCACATCACCGGCCTCGTCGCCGCGGGGGTCCATCCCTCGCCGGTGGGAATCGCCGACTTCGTCACTGGCTCGACACATAAAACGATCCGGGCCGGCCGAGGCGGGATCGTCATGAGCAGCGAGGAACACGCCGACGCGATCGACGCGGCCGTCTTCCCGGGGAGTCAGGGCGGCCCGCTTATGCACAACATCGCGGGGAAAGCCGTCGGTTTCGCCGAAGCCCTCGAACCCGAGTTCGAAGAGTACGCCGCCCGGGTCGTCGAGAACGCCCGCGCGCTGGGTGAGGCCCTCGTTGCCCGTGGGTTGAGCCTCGTCTCGGGCGGGACCGACACCCATCTCGTGCTCTGTGATCTCCGGGATTCCCACCCCGAGACGGCCGGCGGCGATGTCGAAGGCGCGCTCGAAGACGCTGGTATCGTACTGAATAAAAACACCGTCCCGGGCGAGAGCCGCTCGCCGTTCAACCCGAGCGGTATCAGAGCCGGGACTGCCGCGCTCACGACCAGGGGCTTCGATACCGAAGCCTGCGATGAGGTCGGCGAACTGATCGCCCGCGTGGTCGATAGCCCCGAGGACGCCGACGTACGGGGCGAAGTATCCGAGGCAGTCGACCGGCTGTGCGAACGGCATCCGATCTACGAGTAGGTACCACGATAGAGATCCACCCATGAGAACTACCGATACCGATACGTTGATACCGGTCCGAGGAACCGATCGCGCCAACCCAGCCATCGAACCATGACGGAGATAATCGACGGGAACGCGGTCGCCGAATCGGTTCGAAACGATCTCTCGGCGTGTGTCGATAGCCTCGGCGACGCGGGCGTGGTGCCGGGACTCGCGACCGTCCTCGTAGGCGAGGACCCCGCGAGCGAGACCTACGTCTCGATGAAACAGCGCGACTGCGAGGAGATGGGTCTCAATGGCGTTCACGTCGAGTTAGAGGCCGAGGCCTCGCCTCAGGAGCTCTACGATACCATCGAGGATCTCAATGCCGATCCGGAGGTACACGGCTATCTCGTTCAGGACCCGGTACCCGATCATATCGACTACCGCGAGGTGCTTCGTCGTATCGACCCGGCGAAGGACGTTGACGGGTTCCACCCCGAGAACGTCGGCCGGCTCGTCGCCGGAAACCCCCGATTCAAACCCTGTACCCCCCACGGCGTTCAGAAGCTACTCGCCGCGAGCGAGATCGACCCCGAGGGCAAGGACGTGACGATCGTCGGGCGCTCCTCGATCGTCGGGAAGCCACTGGCCAACCTTCTCCTACAGAAAGCCGAGGGTGGGAACGCCACCGTGACGGTCTGTCACTCCCGAACCGAGGATATAGACGAGAAAACACGGGGAGCCGACATCGTGATCGCCGCGGTCGGTGCCCCCGAGTTCGTCGACGGATCGATGCTCTCGGAGGGAACTGTCGTGATCGACGTCGGGGTCAACCGAGTCGAGGCCGACACCGAGAAGGGCTACGAACTGGTCGGCGACGTCGCCTATGAGGGCGCGGCCGAGAAAGCGAGCGCGATCACCCCTGTACCTGGTGGGGTTGGACCGATGACACGGGCGATGTTGCTCTACAACACGGTCAGAGCCGCGAGCCAGCAGGAAGACGTCGCGGTCGATCTACCGTGAGACCGTGAGCGAACCCCCCTCATCCCCCTCGTCGCTCGCGCCCGAGGACCTCGCCGCCCGATACAACGGCGTGTGTCGCCGGGCGAACACGATTGCCCTCGATTCGAAGCGCTGGGCGACGCTCGAAACGCAGGCCGAACAGTGGGGTATCGGTGCCTTCTGCTATCACGACGATGCCGTCCTCCTGGTCCGCGAGAACGGGGAGTGGCTTCTGCCCGGCGGAACCCTCGAAGCGGGCGAGACCCCCGAAGAGGGAACACGTCGAGAGCTACGCGAGGAGACCGGCGTCGAAGCCGATATCGAGGGACTCGCGGCGATCACCACCCAGACGTTCGTGGACGAGGCGAAGCCGGCGAATCGCTTCGACTTTCGTTTCGCGACCTTTCTAGCGAGGGTGGGCGACCCAGAGACGTGCTCCGATCCGGGGCTCGACGGCGAGGGGATCGAAACTGTCAGGTGGACGACCGAGGTTCCCGAGAACACCTTCGATCGCGAACTGGTCGTCGGTCTCTTTCGGTCCGCGGTCGAGTAGCCGATTGTGACACCTCACACCCGGCCGAGAAGTCGAAGCCACTGACCCCCGAATAGCTTCGGTTCCGAGGGGCGGATAGGCGAAGTGTTAGAGACGACCGAGTCGATCGCGCGTGGCCGCGAGCGTGCCCTCCTCGTCCGCCCGGATCGCCCGGCCGACCGCTTTCGTGGCGTCGACGAGGGTCTCGATCGTCTCCAGGTCAACGTCGCCATCGAGTGCCTGGACGCGTTTGACGTGTTCGGCAACGGTACCGAGTACGCTCGCCGCTCCCGGGTTGGGGTGATCGTCGAGGTACGTGCCGACCTCGCTGCGGTACTCCTCGATCGCTTTCGCGTACGCGAGCGCGCGAGCACTCCGCATAGCTTCGGTCCCGGGCACTTCTCTCGGCGGGGGGCGCTCGCCTGCGTCGGTGCCTCGGAGAAGGGCGAGCAGGTAGATCTCCTCGGCGTCGCCCGTCCGGAGGTCCCGTCGCTGCTGGCGGGCAGCGGCGCGCAGTTCCGCCGCCGCCAGGTAGGTATCCCCGAAAGCGAGCAACTCGCCCCCGCGAAGGAAGCCCTGCCGGCGGACGTACTCCCCACAGCGCTCGATCGCTTCTTCGAGTGCCTTCTCCCACCGTTCCTGGCCTGCGAGTTGCCGTGCCGGGCTCAGGTCCAGTTCGGCCGGATCAGCGGTGTGGCGCTCGCGGTCGCCGAGGCCAGTGCTCTCGATACTGCCACAGTCCGGACACGAGACGCTGCCGGTCTCGTAGTACGACCACTGCCGCCCACAGTCCCGACACTCGCGTTCGCCGCGGATTCGCATGCTCCCCACTGAACGCGGGCCGGAGTTAACTCCCCGGACGCTCGTCGACGACCGGCCCGGTCGCCGTCCAGTAGGTCGGTGAGTTGGGGTCACGGGAGTCGATCGGTCGGGTTCTCGGCTCTCGGTGCGGGTCGGGTTTTTTGATCGCCCGGCGTCTACAGTGGGTATGCGTGACGAAGCGGAGATCCGAGAGCAGTAGGGTTCTCGAAGAGGAGCATATCTAAGCAGGGAATGATATGCGGCAGGTTTAAGTGCCCAGATAGCATGCACAGAAATGACGCTTCGCTTGGAGGGCCGAAGCGTCAGCGGGGACCAATTCAGGGCGGCAAGCGATCGACGCGGGCTTTTCTCCCGCGTCGTCCGCTTTCGTTCGAACGTCGTCTTCTTAGAAACCTTCGAGCTAATTCGATCCAACGACCGCTCGGCCAACCGCGGCTGCGCTCGTCTCGATAACTGACATGCAATTAACCATTACGCCGGATCGACGGCTGCCCTCGGCCGATCCGGGATCGCAGCACCGCGGCCTCCGCCGGGTTCGTCGGCCGAGCCGAGAGACCAACTCGCCGACAGGGCGGCAAACTTATTTGTATTCGGATAGTATCATTGTATCGAGGGCACCAATGTACGATCTGACGGGGTTCCAGCGCGACCTGTTGTACACGATCGCGGGCAGGGAGGAACCACACGGCTTAGCGATCAAAGAGGAACTCGAGGAGTACTACGAGAAGGAGATTCACCACGGTCGGCTGTACCCGAACCTCGATACGCTCGTCGATAAAGGGCTCGTCGAGAAGGGTCAGCGGGACAGACGGACCAACTACTACACGCTCACCCGTCGTGGCCGTCGCGAGATCGAAGCGCGCCGCGAGTGGGAAGCCCAGTACCTCGATTGATCGCCCGGGAGAGGACCGATCCCCGTCTCCCGCGCGTAGTGTCCTCCTCGATCGGTTTCGGTAGTCCGTACGATCGACCGATCCGCTCGTCGCCGAACCGCCGAACGACCGACGTATCGAACGTCGGGTAGAACGACGCTCCTGTCGGATTCGTCGATTCATTGGGTACCCTCTCGGTTGCCCTGTGACTGGGGTTACCGCACGCGCCCACCGAAGAGGTTGGTTCGATCGGAAGTCGGGATAGCCGGCGCGTCCGCCGAGGAACGGTCGTATCGCGATGGCCTGGGTGGTTAGCGACCCGCGGTGATATAGAGCATCGGCCCGACGAGTATCAACCCCAGTCCCAAGAAGAGAAAGGCCGTCGGCTGGAGGCTCGAAGGGGTCATCAGGAAGACGAGCCCGAAGACGACGACGACGAGCGCGAGCAGTCGCTGGGACTTCAACGGCAACACGGCGAGTACCGAGAGGACGAACGCTACTAGCAGCGCCTGGCCGACGTTGTAGTTGATGAGGAACTGGTCGACCAACTGGAGCGGTACGACGAACATCTCTTTGCTCCTTTTCGCCGCGATGCCATCTTTAACCTTCCGCTGGGCCGCTATCGACTCTCACGCCCATCCGTGTGATCGAACGGTCGGAATCACCCTGCTAACACGGGAGCGAACCTACCGTCTCACGACGGACCCGCTCCGGGAGGACGGACAAGCGCTTAGGGCCGCGAGGGAGTAGTAGGGGTATGAGCGAGCGCACGGAGAGAGCCGACGACCTCGATGCGATCCGGCAGCGAAAGCTCGACCGACTGCGAAGCGGTGTCGACTCGTCGACCGCGGGCCCCGACGAGACCGACGATGCGCCGAGCGGCGACGAGTTACAGCCGCCGACGGAGCCGATCATCGTCGAGGACGCGAATTCGTTTCGTTCGCTTCTCGAGGAGTACGGCGCCGTGCTCGCGGACTTCTCGGCGACGTGGTGTGGTCCCTGTCGGACTCTCGAACCGATAGTAGAGCGCGTCGCGGGCGACTCGCCGGGCGCAGTTGCAACGATCGATATCGACGCGAACCCCGACTTAGCACAGCAGTACTCCGTCCGGAGCGTCCCAACGCTGCTCCTCTTCGCCGAAGGCGAGCCGGTCGAGCGGCTGCTCGGCGTACAGGACGAGGCGATACTCGCGGACCTGATCGAGCAGTACGCGTAATACGAACCGATAGCCGATCGACTGGATCACGGTCGAACGGACACGGCGACCGATGACTACTGTCGCCGAGTCGTCGCCTCAGTCGCGAACGGCTTCGGCCGGGTTGATGACCCCTGCGCCGTAGTACGCTTTGTCGTAGTCCTCGGGTACCTCCGCAGTGCGTTTCAGGACCGACTCGACTTGGTTTGCGTTGTAGTCGGGGTTTTCGGACTTGACCAGTGCGGCGGCACCGGCGACCTGCGGGGCGGCCATCGAGGTGCCGGCCTTGTAGCCGTAGTCGCCCGGAACGGTACTGAGCACGAGGTCCTGATCCGACCCGTTCGCTGGGTAGACATCGAGATCGACGTCCCCGCCGGGTGCGGCGACCGTGATCGCGTTCGTCCCGTAGTTGGTGTAGAACGCAGGGCTGACGAAGGGCTCTTCGAGGCCCTCATCGCCCCATTCGAACCCGATCGGTCCCGTCGCGGCGACCGAACAGGCCTGCGCGCCCTCGTTCGGGAGGCTAATGAGGTTCTTGTCGTGCTGGAGATCGGCGGAGTCGTTACCGGCAGCGATAGTCAGCAACGTCCCTTCCTTGTTCGCGTACGTCATCGTGCTATTCAGCACTTTCCCGTAGAACCCCCCGTTGCCCTTTCGGGAGATGGGATACGCGCCGAGCGAGAGGTTTTCAGCGTCGGCTTCGATATTCGCACTGTAGACGATCGCGGCGAGGATGTCGGCGAACGAGGCACCGGGATCGGACGAAAAGACCCGACAGTCAACCAAATCAGTTTCCGGCGCGCTCCCGATGATGCCCTTCTCGTTGTCCGACGCTGCGGCGATGCCGGCGACGTGGGTTCCATGGTCGCCGCCGGCAGGGACACCTGCCCCCTCACCGTCGCCGGTGAAGTTCCGCGAGAGGTCGCGGTTCACGTCGAGGTCGGGATGGGAAGCCGACACGCCGGAGTCGATGATCGCCACTCGCGTTCCATCACCCTGTGTCACGTCGTGAGCTTCAGGGATGTTCTGGCTCTGTTTGTCCCATTGGAGCGGGTAGAGCGGTTCGTCTCCGGCACTCGCCGCCTCGGGCGTCGGCGCGTCGGCGTCGATCTCGGGGTCGATGAGTTCGATCTCGATGTCCGGTGCGTAGTCCGCTACCGCCTTCGAGCGCTTCAGTTCGGACTCGCTGCCCTTGACCACGACCAACCCGACGCCCGGCATCTCGTGGACGACCTCGAGGTCCTCCGGCATGCGCCCGCCTCTCGTCTCGACGATGAACCGGTCGGTGCGCTCGGCCGCCGTCACCGTTGTTCCGACCGCGATCCCGCCCAGTACTGTGCCGCTTAGTTCAAGGAATCGTCGCCGCTCCGTTTGTCCTGCCATGACACGTTGCGACAGCGATTCGAGATAATTAATCATCACGGTACTGCGCTGTTGGTATTAGAGTCCTGCGTTATGGCAACTACTGTCTATAACAAAATATTACTCACACGCGGGGTAGAAACGACCGTTCTCCGTCTCGATGCCGAGGCAGTCGGTTTTCAGCCGTTCTTGCCGTTAGTGGGACTCTCGGCCACGTCGATGCGCTCCGCGTTGGCCAGCGCCCGCAAGTCGGCGGGGGCGATCGGGAACACCGCTCGCGGGGTGCCGGCAGCGGCCCAGACCTCCTCGAACGCCTCGAGAGTTTCGTCCACGTACACCGGCACCTCCCGATCGTGAGCGAACGGTGGGACGCCGCCGATCGACCACCCGAGGACCTCCTGAACCTCCTCGGGGCTGGCCATCTCGACTTCCTCCTCAGGCACGCCCCGTGCTCCGGCGAGTTTCGCCTCGTTCACCCTCGTAGCGCCGCTCGCGACCACGACGGCGATCTCGGGTGTCCGGAAGGCGAGCGAGCTCGCGATCCGTGCGGGTTCACAGCCGATCGCCCCGGCGGCGTCGGCGGCGGTCTTCGTCCCCGCGGGGAATTCACGGACGTCGATCGTGCGGTCGTACTCGGCTTCGGCGCGGGCCTTGAACTCGGTGGCTCGTGGATGCATACCACGGCTCTCGGGCCCGCTCGTGAAAACTTCCCTCCCTCGGCAGCGCTCGTCCGGTGGTCTCCGACTCGGAACCCGCCTGCACCATAGACTCTTTTCCCCTGCGATGCTACCTCGCGGTATGGATAGCGACCGCGACGAAACCGTGGGTCACGAGGCCACGGTGAAAGGTATCGGTATCAGCGTCGAGAGCGGGGAGGACGGTGGCGGCCAGGGACGAGAGCAGGGCATCCCCGCGGTCATCGTCGAGGCACGTGGGGAGTTGTTACCGATCTTCGTCAGTACCGATCAGGCCCGCTCGATGCAACTCGCGCTCCGGGGCAAACCCTTCGATCGACCCCTCACCCACGACCTGCTGGTGGATATGGTCGCGGAGTTCGGCGGCGCGATCGACGGCATCCGCATCGACGACCTGGCGGATGGTACTTTTTATTCGAAGGTAGACGCCGAACAGTATCGCAACGGCGAGCGCCGGGACCTGGTCTTCGACGCGCGGCCCTCCGATGGGATCGCGCTCGCGCTGCGGGTCGACTGCCCGATCACCGTCTCCGATCCCGTGCTCGACGAGGCCGCCTACCCACCGGGCGAACTCGACATGCACCAACTCGACGACGAGACCGACCGCTGGTAAGTCTCCCCGGATCCAGGCTGTCCGATACCGCGATCGATACCTGTAAGCGGGTCGCTTTTCCTGTCCTCCTTGCCGTGCTTCCTCAGCGTCGAATGCGTCTCGGATTCCAGGACGTTGCCCGCTCGACCGGAACCGCCGAGTCGGGTGTCCCGGAACGTCCATTCGCGTTGCGGCCCTACCGAGAAGATGTTTTGGTATATCGAAAAACGATGTTTCCGCACAGCAAGGTTTAAGACGACACCGCCCGTAGCGAAAAGCGAGATGAGCGAAGCACACACCAGCGAGACGAACGTTCGCCAGGAGGCCGACACGGTCGAAGACGAGAACCCGATCCGCCTCGATAGCGACAAAGCCGAACAGATCGTCGACGCGCTCAACACGGATCTCGCGACCCAGTACGTCGTCTATCACCAGCTCAAGAAGCACCACTGGGACGTCGAGGGCGCGGAGTTCCGCGACCTCCACCTCTTCCTGGAGGAAGCCTACGACCACATCGAGGAAGCCGCCGACGAAGTCGCCGAGCACATCACCGCCTTGGGCGGCGTCCCGGTCTCGGGCCCGGCGAACCAGGAGGAAGCGAGCGTCGTTGACTTCGAAGGTGAGGACATCTACGACGTACGAACGATGCTCTCGAACGACCTCGACGCATACGGCGACCTTATCGAGACGACCCGAGAACACATCGAACTCGCGCGGAACCTCGGCGATCACGGGACTGCCGAACTGCTCAGCCAGCAGCTCGTCCAGCTCGAAGAGGACGCCCATCACTTCGGGCATTACCTCGAAGACGACACACTGGTCCTCGAGAGAGCGACCCACACCGCCGACTGAGCTGGTCGATACGTCCGCGATCTCTTTCACTGTTAGCGACCGACCAGCGTCGGCGACGATCCGATGACATTCGCTTCGTCGGGCTCGAAGTGAGCAGCAACAAGCCCCTACCCGATAGCAGAACGATTGGTAGCCTGCTGGTACAGTTCTATCGCTCCAATTCGGTCACGAGATCGGTCGCGATCCATCCATCGGAGTTGCCGTTCTCGACGAATACCGTCCGCTCGGGATTGGTATGGTGTGCGGAAACGGGGACCCGCTCCGGGTCGGTGGCCGGGTCCACAGGACCGGTTTCGACGTCCTGTGGGGAAGCTGCTGGCATGCCCATCGTTAGGCGATCCTAATTCTAAAAGGGTTTTGGTCGGCCTAACGGCTCTCGTCGAATAGCAACCGTGGTGCTCGTCGGTCGCCGGTAAGCAGGTTTCGAGCGCGAACGCGAGCGACGCTACAGCGCGTGACTTACAGCGCGAGCCAGTCGGTCGTGATCTCCTCGTCCTGAAGGTGCCAGCGCTGTTCGGACTCCTCGCCGCTGACGCGCAGTTCGACGACCGCGTCGAACGCCGGCGCGAGCGTCTCGACCGGCTCGCTTCCGTACTCGACCGGGAGGTGGACGTGGCCCATAGCGTTCACTCGTCGGATCTCCTCGCCGAGCGCCCCGAGGAACTCCGAGACGTCGCGGTCGTCGTACTCCTCGAGTAGCGGCGTCAGCGAGTCGACACACACCCGCAGTTCGGCGGGCGCGAGCGGGCCCTCGGCCTCG
The DNA here is from genome assembly GCA_003021725.1 of Halobacteriales archaeon QH_8_64_26. Taxonomy (GTDB): domain Archaea; phylum Halobacteriota; class Halobacteria; order Halobacteriales; family Halococcaceae; genus PXQR01. The sequence goes on along the minus strand of PXRA01000088.1, from coordinate 60,234 downwards.
ATCCCGGCGATCGCCTCGGCGGTCGCCTCGCCGAGCGACCCGAGTTCCTCGTCCTCGACGAGTTTCGTCGAGACCGAACCGATCGAACTCGTCGAATTCGTCGTCTCCCCGGCGGCAGCGCTCCGGGTCTTGATCGTTCGATCGACGAGCGTGATCGATCCCGAACGGGGCTCTTCGGCGGGTAGCCGCCTGTCGATATCGACCCCCTCCGCCGTGGAGACGAGTATTCGATGGCGAGGTCCGGCGGTCGCATCGCCTAATAGCCGTCGACACGCGTCGAGCTGCGAGCAGTCGCGGCCCTCCCCGACCACGAGCACGTTCGATCCCCTCCGCTTGAGCGCCGAGAGCGCCTGTGCGAACAGCGCCGTCCCCGATGCGCTCTTATCCCCGTCAGTAGGCATCTCGTACTCTCTACGGGGTAGGATTTCATAAATATTTCGGATTATATGGCTGTGTGTGGACGGATATGAAAAGAAATTAATCCTTCGGATTCGTCTTCTCGGCACCAATAGCTCGCTAATCGCGGTCGTGCTCCGGGTGGGTGCTCGTTCAGATCGGTTCGAAGCGGTAGCCACCCCACTCCTGGCTCGCCGGTTCGCGGATCCCCGCTTCGGGGTTCCGGAGTTCCTCGACGTAGACCGGTCGCACTCGATCGCCGATCGCGACCCCCCCGCTCGTGAGGCCGCCGATCGCGCGGACGGTTCCGTCCCGTCGCCGCCCGCCCTCGTCGTCGTAGCCTTCTCGTTTGCCGTTATCGCTTCCGCCCGTGACTGCTTCCGGTGTCCCGAGAACGAACTCGACGATCGCCAGGTGATTGGGTTCGCGGACGCCCGGCGGCGTCGCCGTTGTGCTCGTCCAGGTCACGATCGTCCCTACCTCTTCGGCGAGGTCGATCCGATCGGTAGGACTCTCACCGCAGTCGGGACATCGCGGATGCGGTGGGTGGTGAACGTGGCCGTTCGAACACCGGATGGCTTCGAGCATTAGGTTCCCTCTACTATCGTCGTCGTTACGCAGTTGCCGAAGCCCCCGACGTTACACGCCAGTCCTACCTCGGCGTCGACTCCTCGCGGGCCCGCGGTCCCGAGCAGTTGCCCGACGAGTTCGTAGACCTGTGCGACGCCGCTCGCTCCCAGCGGATGGCCCTTCGATTTCAGCCCGCCGGAGGTGTTTATCGGGAGGTCACCGTCGCGTTCGGTCCGACCCTCCTCCGTCGCTTTCCAGGCACGACCCTTCTCGACGAATCCCAGGTCCTCCAGTTGAAGGAACTCGAGGATTGTGAACATGTCGTGTAGCTCCGCGACGTCTACGTCCTCGGGTCCGTACCCGCCTTGCTCGTAGGCCTGCTGGCTGCTCTCGCGGACGCCGCCCATCGTCGTCGGGTCGCCCCGCTCGTGAACGACATGGGTATCGGTCGCTCCGCCGACCCCCGCGACCCGGACGTACTCCTCCGCGTACTCCTTGGCTACCTCCTCCGGGCAGAAGAGCAACGCAGCACTCCCGTCGGTGATCGGACAGAAGTCGTACAGCCTGAGGGGGTCGGCGACGATCGGACTCTCCATGGCCTCCTCGACCGTGATTTCCTTTCTGAACTGGGCGTGAGGGTTGTCGATTCCGTTCGCGTGATTTTTCACCGCGACGCGGGCGAGGCTCTCGCGGGGCGCGTCGTACCGATGGAGGTATCGTCGGGCGGTGAGGCCGGCGAAACTCGGCAGCGTCAACCCGTGTTTGTACTCGACCGGATGGGTGATCGAGGCGATCACGTCGGTCGCCTCGGCGGTACTACGATGTGTCATTCGCTCCCCGCCCACCAAGAGCGTCATCTCGCTCGCCCCGCTCGCGATCGACTGCCAGGCGCTGTAGATCCCCGCACCGCCCGATGCGCTCGTCTGGTCGACGCGCTCGGCGTAGGCCGGGAGGAGACCCAGGTCGTGTGCGAGGGCGTTCATGATTCCTGTCTGGCCCTCGAACTCGCCGCTCGCCATGTTCGAGACCAGCAGGTGCTCGACCGCCTCGGGGGCCACCCCCGAACGATCGAGACACTCGCTGCCCGCCTCGGCGAGTAACTCGCGGATCCAGGCGTCGCGCTGGCCGAAATCGGTCATCGACGCGCCGATGATACAGACCGTCATGCTTCGTTCGTACCGGCTCCGTGCCGCGTCTTCTACTTCGGTAGGAGCAGATCCTCTTGAGGTTTGGGGCTGAATGGGGAAAGAACCGCATCGACCGTCGCTCGCCGCGTTCCCCGATCGTCGTCCGTTTCCGGTTAGCTTTCCTGCCTTCGACCGGTCACTACCATCGCGAACCGCTCTCGTTCATCGCCGAACCACCGGCATCCCGCCGTGCTGCCCTCGTGCAGGTGGGTTTAAGGATGTGAGCATCGATGGGAGGGGTATGGTAGATACGACACCGGTGGTCGTCCAGGCGCTTCGCACCCCTCAGGGCAAGAACGGCGGCGTCTACGAGGACGTCAGACCCGAGGACCTGACGATTCCGCTCATCGACGAGGTCCTCACGGAAACCGGCCTGTCGGGCGAGGCGATCGACGACTTCATGCTCGGCTGTGCCCAGCAGCGCGACGAACAGGACAACAATATCGCCCGCATCGTCGCCCTCCTTTCGGATCTGGGCGAGACGGTCCCAGGAACGTCGATCAACCGCTGGTGTGCCTCCTCAGCGCAAGCGATGATGAGTGCCGCCAACGCGATCCAGGTCGGCCAGCGCGACGCGATCCTCGCCGGCGGTGTCGAGAGCATGACCCGCGTGCCCTTCCCCGACGCCGGCGCGGATACTATCCACCCCCGTATCGACGAGATCTACGACCAGGATCGACTGCGGATGGGCATGACCGCCGAAACCGTCGCCGAGGAGTACGACATCAGCCGGGACGCCCAGGACGAGTTCGCGCTGCGCAGCCACGAACGGGCCGCCGAAGCCACCGATTCGGGCCGCTTCGAGGACGAGATCGTCCCGATCGACACACCGGAAGGCACAGTCGAGGAGGACGAGGGCATCCGGCGGGATACCTCGCTCGATCAGTTAGGGGACCTGCCGACGATCTTCAAGGACGACGGGACGGTCACGCCGGGCAACGCCTCCCAGATCTCAGATGGGGCGTCGATGACGCTGGTCACGAGCCGCGAGTTCGCCGAGGAACACGGGCTCGAAGAACTGGCGGAGATCGGCAACCACAACGTCGCAGGCGTCGATCCCCGCGAGATGGGTGTCGGGCCGATCCCGGCGGTCGAGGGCCTGCTCGACCGCGCGAACCGCTCGGTCGAGGAGTACGACCTGGTCGATCTCAACGAGGCCTTCGCGAGCCAGTGTCTGTACTGCCAGCGCGAACTGGGCGTCGACGACGAGAGCTATAACGTTAACGGCGGCGCGATCGCGATCGGCCATCCCCTCGGCGCGACCGGCGCACGCATTCCAGTCACGCTGATCCACGAACTCCGAAAGCGGGACGACGATCGAGGTATCGCCACCGAGTGTGTCGGCTTCGGCCAGGGCGCGGCTATCGAGTTCTCCCTTCCGTAAGGCTCGCTGACTATAGGTCTCGCCCTCGCCCTGTCCTCTCCCTTTCGCCGAGACGCCTCGGCCCTTCCTCGCGCTCGATACGCGCCGTCGATCGCGCGCGGTCGCCGACCCGAGCACCGGAGAGTCCCGAATCGTCGATTGCCCCCGCGATCTCCCCCCGTCATACCTCTCTCCGTTTTCCGATCTACGCCACGTGTCAGAAGCGTAATACGGGATCGCTTGCACGGGACGGGTAGTGCAACTACTGGGACTACTCGTACCGACCGGCTCGTCCCGGTGACCGATAGATTGGACGAGATGGGGGCGACCTATCTCCAGACCGACGAGACCTCCCCGCGGGACGCTACGGTGCTTTACGTCCCGGTTCCACGCGGGGGCGCAGAGCCCGTGCTCGATAAACTCTACGACGTCGGTCTTCCCGAGGAGAGCTACGCGGTCATCACCGACGGCGACGTTGCTGCCGACGCCGATCTGAGCCTTTCGGAACTCGACGATCAGTACGTCGAAGGACCCGATGAGGGACCGGGGATCGACAACTCGAGCCTGCGCGAACGCGCCGAGGACCTCACGCTCGACCGACGGACGTACGTCGCGTTCGCCGCGTTGAGCGCGGTCGTCGCGGTCGCCGGCCTCTTGTTGAGTTCGGCAACCGTCGTCGTCGGCGCAATGGTAATCGCCCCCTTTGCCGGGTCGTCCCTGTCGGCGGCGGTCGGGGCGGTGATCTCGGATCGGGAGATGGCGATTAACAGTATTTCCTCCCAGCTGACGGGGCTTCTCGTCGCGCTTCTCGGCGCGGTCGGGGTGAGCCTCCTCGTCCGGAGCACCTCTTTCGTTCCGCCGTCGCTCGCAGTTACCCGACTCGATCAGGTGGCGTCGTTCATCACGCCGAGTCTGCTCGCACTGGCGATCGCGGTCGCTGCCGGTGCGGTCGGCGCGCTCGCGCTCGCGACCGATCTCCCGACGGTGATCACCGGCATCGCGGTCGCGGCGGCGATCGTCCCGGCGGCCGCGGCGGCCGGTGTCGGTATCGTCTGGAACGAACCACTCGTCGTCATCGGCGCGATCGTCCTCCTGGTCATGAACGTCGTCGCGATCAACCTCACTGCCTACGTCGGGCTGGTCGCGCTCGGCTATCGGTCCTCGATCGTCGCGGGGGGCCCGGGAGCAACTCACGCTCAGCCCGCGGACGGGCGCGTATACGGTCATCGTCGTCGTCTTCGTCCTCGCGCTCGCGCTAGCAGCCTTCGGTACCTACCAGTTTCTCGCCTTCGAGCAGTCGGTCAACAGTGAGGTCCAGACGACCCTCGATGGCGACACCTACGAAGCGCTCGAACTCATGGGCGTCAGCACCTCCTACACCGGCGACGTTTTCAATGTCGGCGGCCAGTCCTCGGTGATCGTCACCGTTGGCCGCAGCGCCGAAGTCGAG
>PXRA01000088.1:0-55194 GCA_003021725.1 Halobacteriales archaeon QH_8_64_26 | reverse complement strand
ACCGCTCACCGTCCGGTCGCGGCTTATGAATCTACATGGCTCGGTTCCCGGCTAGCGCTTCTCGTTTCGAGAGGCGAACCGATAGAGCCCGAAGACGAACACTCCTATTAGCGCGCCGTACCACAGCGTCCCAACGCGGATCACGAGCGTCGCTGCGGCCGCGATCGAGCTCGAAAAACCGAGCGCGAGCAGCGTCCCGACCATGCTCGCTTCGGTGGCGGCGAGCCCGCCGGGCAGCAGGCTCAGTGCGCCGACGACCGATCCCAGCCCGAAGACGAACACTCCCTCGACGACGCTCGCCCCGCCCGCCAGGCTCTCGAGGACGAGCCAGAGCGCCACTCCCTCCAAGCCCCAGGCCAGCAGGCTGATCGCCGTCGCCACCAGGAGCGGTCGGGGCCGAAAGAGCGCGTAGGCCCCTTCGTAAAGGCTCTCGATCCCCTCGGCGTAGCCCCCGACCACGGGCAGGGCCCGCGAGCGCTCGATCAGCGCGAGACAGACACGGCGCCATTGCAACAGTGCCAGCCCGCCGAGAAAGGCGATCACCACTATCGCGAGCAGCGTCGCCGACCGATCGTAGAGCAACACGCCGAGCGCGGCGAGTCCGGTAAGTGCGAGCAGGTCGGTGACCCGCTCGGCACCGACGACGGCGGTCGTTGGGCTCACCGGTACGCCCTCGATATCACGTAGGAACCACGCTTTCCAGACCTCCCCTACCTTCCCGGGCGTGACCACGAGCATCAGTCCCGAAAAGAAGGCGAGTGCGCTCGACCGGAGGGGGACGTCGATTCCGAGTTCCCGTAAGTAATACACCCACTTCCCGAAGCGGATCAGATACCCCAGTGAGACGAGCGCGAAGACGGCGGGCAGCGTCCCCGCGTCCACGTCGGCGATCGCCCCGGCGACCCGGCTCGCATCGCCCAATAGGAATAGTGCGAGAAAGACCCCGACCGAGAGCACGGCGGTCAGCCACAGTCCGTGATCGCTGTCGGTCCGGTCGTGTTCGCTCATGGTAGTCCCCATCGCCGTCGCTGCGGGCGTTTCCCTGGCTGCCAGTCCCGCGTTGCTGTGAATCGCCGGTGCCAGTCGTCGATGAGCGGCGTTGCCGGTCGGGCGTGACCGAGTCGGATCATCCGAGTAGTCCACGGGTCTGGTGTAGTTTCGTCGCGACGTGGCCCGAGAGATAGCCGCCGCGGCCGACCGCACGGGTCTCTCCTGCCCGGATCGCGTCCAGTACGTCCCCGTGACACGCCGTAGCTGCGCGGCCGACCTCCCGCGGGAAGTGCCCGTCGCTCCCGCCGGTCTCGGCAAGATCGTGGCGGGCGGCGAAGGCCGCTGCATCCGCGTTGTATCGGGGGCGAACACAGCGGGAGTTGCGGGTCTCGATCCCGTCGACCGCGGCGGCGATCCCCTCCAGGTTCCGATCGTAGACCTGCCGGAGCCGATCGAAGGGATGGGAGAGCACCGCGAGACCGCCCTGCTCGTGTATGTTCTCGACGACGGCCAGCGGATCGGCCTGGGGGGGTTCGTTCTCGATGCCGAGCGCGAGCAGGTGGCCCTGAGTGGTCGTCACCTCGACGCCGCTTATTACGTCGATCCCGTCGCGTAGTCCCGAAGCAGCCTGCCGGACCGCTCGTACTCCCTCGGTGGTGTCGTGGTTCGTGATCGCGATCCCATCCAGGTTCGCCTCGCTCGCGGCGTGGGCGATCCGGGCGGGCGTGGCGGCCGAACACGGGGAGGCGTCGGTGTGGACCTGGAGGTCGTACCGGCGAACCCGATCCGCGCTTTCCCCTTCGTTCCGGTCGGCCGCGGTACTCCCGATCGCGCTCACGAGAGTCCCCCGACGAGCAGACCGGGCAGTCCATACAGCACCGCGACGGCCGTCGCCGCCCACAGCGCGAGGTTCACCATCGAGGGCCGATCGGTGAGCAGGTACTCCGGGCGGCCGGCGATCTCGGTGGTATGTACCAGGTGGTGGTAGCGAAAGACCCCGAAGAAGGCAAAGGGGAGGGTGAGCATCATCGCCGTGTCGGCTCCGGTGAACGTATAGAGCGCATAGGCCATGAGCAGGGTCGCGGTCACGACCGTGAGCAGTTGATCGACGCTCGCTGCGGTGTAGGACCCGAGGGTCTCCCTGCTGCGTTCGGGATCGGCAGAGACTCCGAGTTCATGGCGGCGTTTCCCGAGCGCGAGAACGAGTGCCAGGAGGAACGTGCAGACGATCAGCCAGGGGCTCAAGAAGACGTCGATGGCGACGACCCCGGCGATCGCCCTGAGCACGAACCCGACGGCGACGCTGATGACGTCCGCGAAGACGACGTGTTTGACGTAGGCCGAATACAGCAGGTTCTGGCCGAAATATACGGTCAGAACGGCGAGCAGTAGCGGCCCGACCGCGAGCGCCAGCGCGAAGCCGGTAACGAGCAACGCGGCTCCGAACGCGGCGGCCACCGGGATCGGGACCTGCCCGCTCGCGATCGGCCGGTGGCGTTTCTCCGGATGCTGCCGATCGGCTTCGACGTCCGAGATGTCGTTGATAACGTAGGTTGCCCCGGCGACGGCAGTGAACGCGACGACCGCGAACAGCACGGCCGTCCAGGCTCCCGGGTCGAGCAGGTTGCGCGAGAACGTGATTCCAAGCAGGAGAACGCCCTGTTTGTACCACTGCTGGGGCCGTACCTCACGACCCAGGCCGGCGAGCGTCGAGAGCGTCCCGGCAGTGAGCGAGGAGTTCGACATGTCGATACGTTCCGGGAACGGAAGCTGTGGGCTAAAATCCTCTGGCTTATGCTGCCACGTCGTGTGCCGTGTACGCACGCGACAGAACGCATGAGCGTCGATATCGTCCCTCTGTCCTGCCGTCGATCCCCTCGTTTTACCCTCCGTCGCCCACCGAGGACAGGTACCGACTTCATGTCGGCCGATAGGTCCACCGACGGGCACGACCCGTGAGGGGGATCCACACCCCCAGCGTCGTCGCTCGTCCGATCACGTCCGTTCCTCGCGTTCGTTCCCGCGCTCGCCGTCGGCATCGTCGTCTACGCTGCCTACGTACTCACCCATCCGTTCCCTGCGCTCGGCGGGGGACTCTTTCTCGCGATGGCAGAGGCCGTCGCCGAGAACGGCTACGCGTTGCCCGCACGCGTTCCCGGCTACACGCCCGGCGGGATCCCCTTCGCGTACCCGCCGCTTGGCTTCTACTTGCTCGCCCCGCTGCTGGATACCGGAGTCTCCCCGCTCGCGCTCGCACGCGTCCTGCCCGGAGTCTTTAGGATCGTCGCCCTGATGCCGACCTACGCGCTGGGTCGAGCACTGCTCGGTTCGAACCGACAAGCCGGCTTCGCGGCCGTGATCGTCGCGAGCAGCCCCGCCGTGCTCACCTGGCACCTCTCGGCGGGCGGGGTCGTCCGCACCTTTGCTTTCTTCCTCACGGTCTGTGGACTGTATACGGGGTATCGACTGTTCGTGGATAGTCGGCGGTGGGCGCTTCCCACTGCCGTCCTCGCTCGCTTCGGGGCCTCGCGTACGGCACGCTCGTCGCTCTCGGAGGACTCGTCCTCGCGTCGCCGTGGTGGCTCACCGTTCTCTTCCGGCACGGCCTTTCGGTGTTCGCCGAGACCGCGGGCTCACGGCTCGGCATCGGTCAGGGGCTGCTCTGGTTCCCGACGAACTTCGGCTACCTGCCCGCGATGCGATTCCTCGCGCTCTGGCACGTCCTCGTTCTCTTAGGGGTGCTTTACTTCCTCGCGCGGCGACGGTACTTCCTCGTGGGGTGGTTCGCCTTCACCGCGCTCGTCTACCCCGAACCCCGATTCCTGCTGTTCGTCGGGGCCTTCCTCGCGAGTGCCTTTCTCTTCGAGGGCTTCCTGCCGATGCTCACCGGCAGCGCCGAGGGCGACGCCGATACCAGCACCAATACAGCTGCCGACCCCGATGCCCGCTCCGGTGTCGATACCGATAGCGACACCGGCGGCGACGTCGGTTCGGTGATCGGCATCCAGCTTCGTGGACTATCGAACCGGGTTTCGGGCTGGTCCGCCCCCGAGCGTCGCGACCGGGTCGCCGTGTTCGCGGTGCTCTCGGTGCTCGTGCTCTACGGGGCGACGACTGGGACACTGTACGCCGCGAACTACGAGCCGATCCCTGAACGCCCGCTCGATCGTCAGCTTTCCGAACCCTTGCCTGTCTACGTCGATAGCGCGGACGTGCGGGCAATGGGCTGGGCGCGCCGGAACACCCCTCCTGGAACGACGTTTCTGGTCGCCGGGGACGCCGTCGAGTGGTTCCCGCTGCTCGCGAACCGGAGGGCGGTCGCCTCACCGTGGGGTGCGGAGTGGCTCCCGCCGCCCGAACGCAGCGGCCAGATCGAGCGCTACCAGGCGGTCGCCGAGTGCCGAACGGCGCGGTGTCTCATTCGGGTGTTCGAAGCAGCGTCCTCGGACTCGCCCTCCGGGGCGTCCCCGGCGTACCTCTATATCCCGCGGGAGGGCTCGCGGAGCTGGACCGCCCGCAGCGAGTTCTCCACGACACAGTGGGCCGAACTGGCGGGGGAGCTCGGGCGCTCGAACCGGTACGCGATCGCCTATCGGAACCGTGGCGCGTTGATCGTCCGACCCGTTGCCAACGAGGGTCGTCAGCCGGGGTACACGACTGGAGAGTGAGTTATATGATCTCCGATCCCCCAGTCGGGGATATGAGCGACGACGACCTCGAAGCGACGCTGACCGACGCCTTCCTCGACCGCGGCGCGGAGGAAGCCGTCGCGACGGCGGCGGCCGAGCGGGTCGCCGCGTTCCGCGACGATCACGAGGCGGACCTCGCAGCCGAGGGGTTCCTCGATCGCTTCGCGGCCGCCGATACCTACGGCTCCTTTGACCACCGATTCGACCACGCGATCGGCGAACTGGCAGCCGCGAACGAGGACTGTACGGACTCCCGCCCCTATCGGCTCGCCGGCTTCGACGAGCTGGCCGCCGACCCGGACATCGGCGCGTGAGTGCCGCTCAGTGGCGCGAGGCGACGAGACGAAGCGATTCCCCCCTTCGGAGCACAGTAGTCGGCACAGGGCTCCTCGTCGTTGACCCGCGTTTCGATTCAGTCACCAGATCCCCTGCTCGCGGTCCATCCAGGTAACGACGAGGACGTGTGGGAGAGTAAGTATCGCTAGCAGGACCAGATAGAGCGCGACCAGACCCAGGACATCAGCCACTGGGGCTAAGAAGTAGAGCGCGACGAATATAACGAGCGCGCCGGCGGTGAGCGGCGCGGCTTTGCGGGCGAAGCGGGCGAACTCCCCGACGACCGACCGGCCGGCATCGGGAGCACTGATTCCGGTGGTTCCGGTGTCGGGTTCGTTCCCCAAAGCGATCACGCGGACGACGTGGCGCAGCGAGTGCCACAGACAGAAATAGAGACCGACGGCCAGTATCGGCGGTACGAGAAGGAAATATCCCCAGAGGAACGCCGTCTCGGCGGCATCGAGACGCCAGGTTCGTCGCCGGGGCGCCTTGTCCGCGCGCCGGTAGCCGAGCGCGAGCGCTCCGATCGACAGCGCCGCGAGCACGCCGCCGAGCGCGAGGCGAGTCGGGAGCGCGAAGACCGGATCGAGGAGCGCGATCGCACTCGAATCGAACAGTCCCGTCACTGCGCGGGCGACCTGTCGGTAGACCGCCGGAAAGGCGAGCAAGGGGACGATCATCGGGAGCCCGCCCCGGAGGAGCACACAGAGCAAGCGCTGGGCGGGCGAGCACAGGTGGGTCCGCTCGGGGAGAACGGTGAGTACGTACAGGTCGCCCTGTCCCCAGTGAAACCACGTCAGCGCGATGAAGAAGACGAACGACGCCGCCGGCACGAGAAGCCAGGCCAGCAGGTACGCCCCGCCGGCCAGCAGGTAGAGCGATCCGACGGCGGTGAACGGGTGACCGATGCTCACCTCGGAACCGCCGATGCGGGCCGCCACGAGGTGATCGACCGCCCCGTGAGGGAGGCCAAGCACCAGAACGCTCGCGAGAAAGGGAACGTACTGCACCCAGGGCGGTACCGAGAGCCCGAACGCGAATGGCAGGGCGGCGAGCGCGAGCGCGATCCAAACGGGTACGAAGACCGTTCGTTCGATGGTCTCGGTCCCGGCCGCGAGCGACGTTCGCGTACTCACGCCTCGCCCCGCCCGCTTCGGTTGGGCTCGGCTCGATCGCTCGTTTCCTCCGGTCCCGACCCCGGCTGCTCCGTCGAACTATCCGGGGTCGCGGGCGGCGTCGCGTCTCGCGCCCATCCGATCGGCACCAGCCCCGCGAGACCGTAGGTCCGCCCGCCCGCTCGCACGCGCGCGAGCACCCAGTGAAAGAGTATCAGTCCCTGGACGACGAGTGTCGTCGTCACGAGGAAAAAAACCCCCTCCTCGACCGGTAGTCCGAGGAGATCGAGACCAGTCGTATGCGCCGGCGAGAGCCGCCAGATGCCGAGTCCGATGGCGACCCGATCGATAAGGCTCAGATACAGCGTCGGAACGGCGATCGAGAGCGCGAGCAGCCGACGGTTCCGCCAGAGCACCGGGCCGCCGAGCGCCCACTGGAGGGCGGCGATCGGGGCCGCCCAGACGGCGATCGCCCCGAGGTACAACCCGCCGGGAACGCCGAGCAGCCACGCCCCGCCCGCCGCGACGCCGAGCCAAACCCCGGCACCGAGGAGACGGGCGCGCACGCCGACCGCACACTCGGACTCGGGCGCGTAGCCGAGCCAGAGGAACCACAGCCCCGCGAGCACCGGCTGGAGCACGAAGAAGGCGTACTCCTCGATCGGTGCTCGCCCCAACCGGGCGAGGACGGCCCCCTCGGCGTAGGTCCAGACCCCCTGGGCGATGAGGTAGTTGTCCCAGGGCGTCGTGTAGACCGTCGCGATCGCCGTCAGAAGCGCAACGCCGGCGACCGCCTCCCGCGGGCGGGCGATCCGGTCGGCGAACCCGAGTACTAGTGCCAACAGCGCGATCGGCGGGAGGACGAACAGCAGGTGAAAGTCAGCGTATGTAAGTAGCGTACTCATTGAAGCGAGCGTTCGCTGGAGTGTTGTCGGCGGACCGCGATCGACCCGCGGCGCGCTTGTTCCGGTCGCGCTCGCACTCGTCGGCTCATACCCCTTGTGCTCGGAGCGGGCGAGTAATGGCAGTGTCGCTTCATGAGTCGACTTCGCCAGCGGTGAGGATTATGTGGGTCCCAGCCGTATCCCCCTCCATGCACGAGTCGGGGTCCCCGAAACCGTCGGTTCTCGTCGTCGCCGACCGGACGGCTCTCCTTCGTGGCCTCCAGTGTGAGGACCGACGCTTGCTCGCTGAACCGAGCGCCGAAGCCGGCCTCCGGCGTCTGGCGAGCGAGGAGGTAGACGCCGTAGTGAGCGAGGACCGTCTCCCCGGAGTCGACGGCCTCGGTTTTTTGCGTGCCGTCCGTGCCGAGTATCCCCGCCTTCCGTTCGTCCTCGCACCTACGGATGGCAGCGAAGTTCTCGCGAGCAAGGCGATCAGTGCGGGCGTCACCGAGTACGTTCCCCGGGACGGAGGCGATGGAAGGGGGCAAGAAACACTCGCCCACCGGGTCGAAGCGGTACTCGACGCGGAGGACGCCGGTACAGCGAGAACGGCCGGCACGCACGGGGAGGCGAGTACGGCCGGAGCGGTCACCGACGCCCTCCGGCTGAAGGAGCGCGCGATGGACGCGGCACCGGTCGGTATCACTGTCTCCGACGCTACGGCCCCGGATTACCCGCTGATCTACGTCAACGACGCCTTCGAGCGGATCACCGGCTACGCGCGCGAGGCCGTACTCGGGCACAACTGCCGATTCCTCCAGGGCGAGCGCTCGGATCCGGCGGCGATCGCCGCGATGCGTGAGGCAATCGGGGAGGACCGTCCCGTCTCGGTCGAACTCCTGAACTACCGCAAGGACGGCACGCCCTTCTGGAACGAGGTCGATATCGCCCCGCTACGAGACGACGAAGGAGAGGTTACGCACTACGTCGGCTTCCAGGCCGACGTCACCGACCGCAAGCGTACCGAGCGCGAGGCCGAACGGAAGGCAGAATCCCTCGCCAGGGAACGTGCGAGCCTCGATCGCCTGCTCGATCGCATCGAGGGCTTGCTTCAGGAGACGACCGGAGCGCTACTGCGGGCCGATACGCGCGAGGCGGCCGAGCGGGCCCTCGTCGAAGGCATCGCCGCCGCCGCGCCGTACGTCCTCGCCTGGGTCGGCGACCCCGCCCCGACCGGCGAAACCCTCACCCTCGAAGCGCGGGCCGAGGCGGGTGCGGGCGACCTCGCCACCACCCTTCCCGAACCCGGCGCTGCCCTCGATGTAGGGGCCGACTCGTTCGAAGGAAGTGCTCTCACGACCGCGATCGAGGAGCGCCGGACCGGAACCGAGACCGATCCCGTGCTTCCGACCACCGCCCGGACCCGCGCTGCCGGTTCCGGCGGGCAGTCGAGCGCCGACCGCGGCGGATCCGTCGATCCCGACGGCGTGCTCGGGAACCGCGACGGGGGCGGCGACGATGGTGGCAGCGACCACGGCACTCAGACCCCCGCCGCGTTCGAGACGAGTGATGCCGTCGGTACCGGTGCCGCGATCCCGATCACCGATCGGGACACCCTCTATGGGGTGCTCTCGGTCTACACCGAGGCGGGCCGGGGCATCGACGAGCGCGAACTCGCCGTGCTCGAAGCGCTCTGTAACGCCGCCGCGACGACGATCGACGCGCTCGAAAGCAAACGCGTTCTTACCGCCGAGGACGTCCTCGAACTCACCTTCGAGATACGCGAGGAGGACCTGTTTTTCGCCGCGATAAGCGCCCGTGGCAAATGCGCGCTCGAATACGCCGGCTCGGCCCACGGTCCCGGCAGCTCGCTGTGTGTGTTCGTGACGGTCTCGGGCGCGCCCGCCGACCGGATCGGGGATCTCGCACGGGAGTGCCGGGAGGTCCGGGCGGCGAACCCGATCACCGAACGCGAGGACGACTGTCTCTTCGAGTTCGAACTCGCGGAACCCTCCATCGCCTCGGTGCTCGCCGACCAGGGAGCGATGATACGCGATATCACCGCCGAGGACGGTATCTGCCGGCTGTGTGTGACGCTCCCCCGGGAGCGCGATGCCCGTTCGGTCGCGGACGCGCTCGAGGACCGGTACGGCAGCGCCGACCTCGTGGAGTACCACGAGCGCGAGCGACCGGCCCGTACCGAGAGCGACTTTCTCGATGCGGTCGAGAAGCGCCTCACCGATCGCCAACTGACCGCACTCCGGTTGGCACACGTGAGCGGGTTCTTCGAGAAACCCCGTCCCGTCGCCGGCGAGGAACTCGCGGCGTCGATGGGGATCTCGCGCTCGACGTTCCACCAGCACCTCCGAGCCGCCGAGCGAAAACTCGCCGCGGTCTTCTTCGAGCGCTAGCCGCCAGGGCGTACGCCGCCGGGAAATCGGTTCGTCCCGCGTCCCACTTCAACTACCTTTGATACCCAACTAGTCGGGTATGACCGTTTTACTCATCCGGCATATATGTCCTACCGCATGGTACAATCACTACCAGCGCTGTTCAACACGGCCGCGGTCGTGTTGCAGGCAGGAGACATAGCAGTCGGGGGCGAATCGATCTGGCTGTGGCTCGGCACCGCCGGAATGTTCCTCGGCATGCTAGCGTTTATCGGTATGGGCTGGGGAGAGACGGACCAGCGGCGCATCGAGCACTACGTTATCACGATCTTCATCCCCGCGATCGCCTTCACGATGTACCTCGCAATGTCGCTCGGCTTCGGCGTCACAGGGGTACAGTGGGGCGGGGAAACCCACGCGATCTACTGGGCGCGGTACGCCGACTGGCTCTTTACGACGCCGCTACTGTTGATCGACCTCGCGTTGCTCGTCGGCGCGGACCGAAACACGATCGCGACGCTCGTCGGCCTCGACGTCGCGATGATCGGTACCGGCGTACTCGCCGCGCTGACCGGGACGAACGCCGCGAACACCCTCGATCCGCTCACCGCACGGATCGTCTGGTGGGCCGTCTCCACGGCGTTCCTGGTCGTGTTGCTTTACTTCTTGGTCGGACAGGTCACACAGATGGCGTCCCGGCAGTCGGGGGCAGCGAGTTCGCTGTTCAGCCAGCTTCGGAACATCCTAATCGTCCTCTGGGCGGTCTATCCCGTGCTATGGATCGTCGGCACCGAGGGCCTGGGCCTGGTCCCGCTGTTCTGGGAGACCGCCGG
Organism: Halobacteriales archaeon QH_8_64_26; assembly: GCA_003021725.1. GTDB lineage: Archaea > Halobacteriota > Halobacteria > Halobacteriales > Halococcaceae > PXQR01. The sequence continues at coordinate 44,957 of PXRA01000088.1, read as the reverse complement.
GTTCATGGTGCTCGACCTCTCGGCGAAGGTCGGCTTCGGCTACATCCTGCTCAGCAACCTCGATACGCTCGAATCCAGCAGGACGACGACGGGCCAAGAGGCCACCGCAACCGCCGACGACTAACCGAATCAACGACCGACTTCGCGGATTTCTTTGCCGCTTGTAGACCGAGCAACGCCGTCGTGACCGCCGATGCTCCTCTAGTAATTACTCCGATAGTCGACCGGCTGCCCGAGTCGATCGACTACCCCCCCGTATGTATCGACATCGTGACCTCTCCGCTCCCCGAGTTGTTTGCGAGGGGAAGCAATAGAAATATATGTTGTAAGCGGAACTATACGTTCGGGAACGATGGGATCGGATGGGAGCGGCGTCGAGGACGACATTACCGACACGCTTATCGGCGGCTCGCTTTACGAACGGCTGCGAGTACAGCGTACCGGTGTCTTCGGCGGCTCGATACCGCGAAAACTCGCCACACAAAGCGGGCTGCTCGTCGTACTGGCGCTCGTCTTGCCGATCACGGCCGCCTTTCCAGCCGGGGTACGGGCGCTGTTTCCGGCCGGGGAGCCGACTACGGCTTCCCCACAGATTATCCTACTCGGGGTTCTGGGGCTCGTATTGCTCGTCGGGACCGGCGCGGTGCTCGTCTGCTTGGAGTACGCACGGCTTCGCCTGGAACCGGGTCTCACCGAGGACCAGATCCGAGTGCTGCTCAACTGGGAGGAAGTCACCTCGCTGTTCGGCCTGGGAGCCGGCGGGGCGGTCGTGTTCCTCACGGACGGGTTTACGCTCTTGGGGTTGGGTGGGATCGGGGTCGTCCAAACGTACCTCCAGCAGGCCCCACGAAGTGCTTTCACGACCTCCGGGACGGGCATCAGCGTCGTCGCCGTCGCGACCACTGCGGTGTGTGGTGCCGTGCTCCTCTATACCGCGAGCCGGTATCTCGTCGTCGTCGGCGATCTTCGCTCTCACTGATCCCTTTCCTCGCTGGGCTCACCCTCACGGAATACGGGGTTCCGGCGAGCAACGGACCTATCCGGTCGCCGCTGACGTCATCGTCACGTTCGTGGCGCTCGCCGTCCTCGGTATGGTTCCCGAACGGGTGCTCGACGCCGCTGCTCGCGAGAAGATCGACACGGACGACGACGCTCGATTCTATTCCCAGCCGCGATTCGTCCAGCACGTCGACGAGGCCTTTCGCGAGCGCCTCGCCGATCTCTATGCCGAGAGCCTGCCGGCGGGCACTACGGTACTCGATCTGATGAGCAGCCACGTCTCGCACTTTCCCGAAGATGTCGAGTTCGAGCGCGTTCTCGGCCACGGGATGAACGGAGAAGAGCTGGGGGCAAACCCCTACCTCGACGAGTTCTTTACCCGGGATCTCAATCGTAAGGCGACGCTCCCCGTGGAGGACGATGCTCTCGATGCGGTCACGATCGCCGCCTCGATCCAGTACCTCCAGTACCCCGAGCGGGTGGTCGCCGAGATCGCCCGCGCCCTCCGGCCCGGCGGCGTCCTGATCGTGAGCTTCTCGAACCGGTGTTTTCCCACCAAGGCGATCCGAGCCTGGCGCGAGGCCACGATGGACGAGCGCGCCGCGTTGGTCGAACGGTACCTGCGCGCGGCAGGTGGGTTCGACTCGCCCGAAGTCGTCCGCGAGCAGCCGGGAACCGACCCGTTCTACGCGGTCGTCGCCAGAACGCGTTCGATTGCGTGATAGACGGCACCGGGGAACGGATCGAAAGCGACCGATCGATCAGGCCCCGCCGACGTCCACCGCGCGGGAAACGACGTCCTCGGAGTACATCTCCGCGAGTTCCTCGTGTTGGTCCGGCCGGTGCTCGTAGACGTCCTGGAGGAGACTGATCGGCGTCATCGCTGCCTGGTAGGTGGCCTCGTCCCACATCCGGTCGTTGCTGAGGTCGATCTCGACGCCGTCGATGCGCAGCGTCGCGGAGCGTTCCATGGCGATCGCGCCCCTGCCGGCTTCCTTGGCCGCCTCGAACTCCTCCATCGAGTCGACGATGTCGTCCATGCTCGGGATGTACTCGACCATCTTCAACAACTCCTCGCGGAGTTCGTCCTCGTCGAACTCTTCTTCGTCGCCACCGACCCGGAGCGTGTAGCTACCGCCGCTCTCCTCCAAGGAGACTCGGGAGCCGTCGTAGACCTGGACGCCCTCGGATTCCTCCAAGTCGACCCTCCGGCCGCCGGCGTCGATCCGCCATCGGCTCTCCTCCGGGGGGAGCGGCGAGCGGTTGGCCTCGACGACCTGGCCGGGCGTCAGCGACCAGATGCCGAGGAGCCCTTTCGCCTGATTGTCGGTCATGCGTTCGCGATAGCCCTCGACGTCCCGGATATCGTCGTACGGGCCGTCGACGCTGATCAGCCCGGCGGCGCTCGCCCCGCGGGAGGTGTTGTGCCTGACTTCCGGCCAGGATGGGAGATTTCCTGTCGGCGTGATCGCGCGCATGTCCTTGGTGTAGTCGACCTCGCCGATCACGAGCATGAACAAGCGTTCTAAGTTGTTCGTCGGCTTGCCCATCTCGGTCCGGAGTTCTTCCATCGCGAGTTCGGCCGCGCCGCTCTCGATGATGACCGACATGGCGATCGACCCCTCTTCGAGGTCGTGTTCGTTCTCGACGATGGTGAGGAACTCGTCGGCCTTCTTCCAGTCGTCGATGTCGCCGACCTCGGGGATGACGAAGCCGTCGATATGGGAAATCGCGCCGTTCTCAGGGTCGGCGATCTCTAACATGTGCTCGAAGCCCTGATGGCGGGTCTCGGGGTCCTCGCGGAACCAGACGATCCGCGGGTGGATCTCGCCGGGGAACTCTTCGCCGTTTTCCGCGACGACCTCGATGATATTACGGGCTCCTTCGTCGCGCATCGAGGGGGCGGTCGCGTCCTCGTTGTCCGGCACCCAGACGTCAGGGGCTTGCATCCCCCGCAGGCCGCTCGCGCTGCGGAGCATCTTCGCGGAGTCCTCCTCGCCTTCGACCGCCGTCGGCGAGGTGAAAAACGTCCGGACGAACTTCCGGTCGTGGAGGCGCTGATCGTGTTTGCGTTCGGCCATTGCGTTCGCCCATCTCGTCGGAGAGGGTACTTTAGGTTTCGCTATCGGCCCGCCTTGCTACCGATCAGTTCCTGCTAACCGTCCGCCGGACGAATCCGAGCGCCTACGGGGGAACGGTCTCGGAGCGATAGCTCGCCTACCGAGTACGACGCGAGAGACCTCCAGCCCCCCTCCCGGCGTACTCGAAGCTACTCGAAGGGCGTCTCGCTCGCTTCCTGCGGTTCCTCGGGTTCTTCGGGCTCTCCAGTTCCCCCGGCGTCCGCCTCCCGGCGCTCTCGTGCTCGCACGAGAACCTCGGCGATCCGGGTGCCGTCCACTGCCTCTGCTTGGAGGGAGTAGCCGTCCAGTTCCACCCGGTCGTCGACCTCCGGCGCGCGCCCGAGGTGGCCGAGTAGCAACCCGCCGACGGTCTCGAAGTCCGCCCCCCAGCGCGTCGTTGGCCTCCCGAATCGGGACGCGGCCGTCGATAGCGTACGTGCCGTCGTCGCGGTCATCGATCGAGGGCTCGAACGCCTCGGTGTCGAACTCGTCTCTGATCTCGCCGACGATCTCCTCGACGGTCACGATCCCTTCCAGAGCACCCCACTCGTCGATGATAACGGCCACCTGGGTCGTCCGTCCCTGGAATTCGATCAACAGGTCGTCGATCGGCCGGCTCTCGGGCACGACGAGGACCTCCCGGGCGAGGTCGCGTGCGGTCGGGGTGTCTTCTTCCCTCCTCCAGCGTCGAACGATTCGGCGGCGCGGAGGACTCCCTAACGTGGACGAAGCCCACGGCGCTTTCCTCTCCCTCCTGACCGACCACGAGATAGCGGGTTGTGACTGCCCGCCGCGGCGACGAACTCGACGTCCGAGCTCGCTCTTTTCCCCCATCTCAGCTTCCACGCCCTCCTGTCTGTTGGGACCGAACACTGCTCTGTACATCGCTTCGCCCTTCGATCGCACGCTTATCAGCCCTTACCCGGCTCGATGCCTCGTTCCTCTTCCCCGGGATCAGAGATGCTCGGCGACGAGCCGTACGCCATCCAATCCAGCGAAGCGGTACCGGGAACTACACGGCCATGGGTGGCGAAAGAAACGGGATCAGCAGCCGTCGATCAGTCGTCGTCGCTCTCGGCGGCTTCGGCGTTCTCGATCAGGTCGGGTTCTTCGGCGTCCCGGTCCTCTGCGGTCTGGAGATCGCGTTCGTCCTCGGAGAAGCCCTCCGAGCCCTCGATGCGTGCGCGGGCCTCGGGGTCGTACTGCATCTCGATGTCCTGGTAGCGATCGACAAAGGAGAGCTCGTGGTGGGACTCAGTGGGGTGGCCGATGTAGCGGTCCTCCAAGTCGAACTGGGCTTGCTCGCCGTTTTCGGCGATGTTCTCCATGTCCTCGTAGACCGCATGCGCGCCGGAGTGAAGCCCGTAGAGGGTGATGAAGACGTACTCGTAGCCCAAATCGCCGAGTTCCGCGAAAGTGAGCGGATCGTCCTGTTCGGACCAGGCGAAACTCGACGAGTAGTTGAAGGCCATCTTCTGGTCGGGGTGGGTCTCGCCGAGTTCCTCGGCGTAGGCAACGGCGTCCTCGCGGCTGGGATTTGGCATCTCCGGCCAGACCAGATCGACCCCGCAGTCCGCATAGAGTCGGCCGCGCGCGAGATGTTCCTCCCAGTCGCCATTGGCGGAGCCATAGGCATCCGTGCGGGCGATGACGACCGTGTCCTCGCTCTGACGGGCGTCGACGGCGGCGCTGAAGCGGGCTTCTGCGTCCTCCCGGGAGACGATCTCCTTGCCCGCGATGTGCCCGCAGCGCTTGGGGGTGACCTGGTCCTCGATGTGGATCGCGCCGACGCCGGCTTTCTCGTACTCACGGACCGCGCGCTGGACGTTGTGAATGCCCCCATAGCCCGTATCGCAGTCGGCGATCACGGGGAGATTGGTGGCTTCGACCATGCGTTTGGCGTTCTCGACCATCTCGGTCATCGTGACCATCTCCAAGTCGGGAAAACCGAACTGACCGAGCACGGTCGAATAGCCGCTCATATACACCGCGTCGTGGCCGGCCATCTCCGCCAAGCGGCCGTCGAGCGCGTGGTAGATGCCGGGCGCGAAGACGTACTCCTGGGAATCGAGTTGCTCCCGGAAGGTAGCGCCGGCGGGGTTATCGATGTCTTTCGTCGTGACGTCCGTGTCGTCGAGTGCGTCGTTCATTGTCGGTTGGGATCAGCGATCGGGGGACGACCAAGCCGACACCGTCGTCGACCTGGCCGCCGGGCGGTTCGCAGCCGCCTTCGTCGTCCGCATCGTCGCAACTGTAATCCTAGCCACAGTCGCGCTCGGGCGACCACACGGCGCGCTTCTCGGCCGGCGGGTCGAACGACCGAACACCGGAATCGGTTCGGCAACGCCGTCTGGATCGCCACGACCGGCCGGAACGATCGGGAGGTAAAAACCCTTATGATAGATCATGTTAATATTCATTAGCAGGGTTTATCGAGCCGGCATCCACTAGACCATATAATTGATCGATCATATCTATCACGGTACTGCGTACCACTGTCATCCATCGGTCGTGATGACACTGTGGAGTCGATCTCTCAGGTGGCGAGAACGAGGCTTCGGTCGTTCAACGCTCGGCGCGGGTCGTTCGGCGGCCTACGAGCTATCGGTCTCGGCCTCGGTTCCGGCCTCCTCGTCGGTCTCGGTTTCGGTTCGCCTCTCAGCGTTGCTCGCTCGGCTCGCCTCACCCGTCTCGCCTGTCTCGGTCGTTCCGCCGACGACGGCACTGAGCTGTGCGCGCCATGATTCGAGTGCCTCGACGTTCGCGGCGACGCTCTCGATCGATTCTTCAGTGTCGGCGACCCGCTCGTCCACCTGTGATTCGAGGTCCTCGCGTAGCCCCTCCATGTCCGATTCGTGTGTCGCTTCGATCGCGTCAAGCCGGTCGTCGATCGAATCGAGCCGATCGTCCACAGTCTCGATGGAGTCCTCGGCAGCGTCCGTCCTGCCGTCGATCGAATCGAGTCGGCTCTCGACGCGCTCGAAACGCTCCTCTACTTTCTCGAAGTTCCCCTCGACGCTCTCGAACTGCCCGTCGATCCGCTCTACGTCCTCGTCGAGATCCGCGATCGCGTCCCGGAAGGCCCCGATGTCCCCTTCGATCGTCTCTACGTTCTCGTCTATCGCCTCGATGTCCGCCGCTACGGTCTCGATGTCCGTACGGTTCGTCGCCGCCTCCTCCGCGAGGCCGTCCATATCCTCGTCGAGTACGTCTATGCGTTCGGACTGGCGACGGACCAGCTTTCGAGCCGACCCGTTCTCGTCGATGAACGATTCGAGCGCGTCGGCGTAGGCCGCGAGTTCCTCGACCCGGGATCCGAGGCGATCGAGCCGGACGGTGACGCTGTCCCGGGGTCCGAGCACCTCTCGCAGGGTCTCCCGATCCTCACTATCGATCCGGCCGGCCCGTAGCTCCCGCGCCAGCGCCGCGGCGAACCCCTCTCCAGCATCGACATCCCCACCGTCGCTACCGCCGACACCGCCACCGTCGGCGTCGCCGTCGCTACTCGCCGAACCGGCCGGTTCTGCGGGCGGGTTCGGTGCCTCCTCGTCGGGCACGGGGCCGGCCTCGGTGTTCGTCGCCGCGTTCTCCGCCTCGATTCGCTCGATGTCGGGTCTGCCTTCCTCGGTCATGATTCCGTCCTCTGTTGCTGTCCCCCTGTCCCCGCCCGTCTCGCTTTCGTTGCTACCGTCCGTGGGTGCCGTGGCTCCCGCGGCCGTCGCCTCGGGACCGCCGGCTTCGCCCGCGTTTCCCGTCTCCGGTTCCCGGTGGTCCTCAACGTCGTCCGATCGTTCTTCGCTGTTTTCCCCAGTCGCTTCGCTTCCTGCCTCTCCATCGCTGTCGTCCCCGGCATGGACGTCGCCTGCGCCCTTCGCTTCGGGATCGTCGGCCGTGAGTTCCTCCCCGGCCGTCGCGTCCTCGTCGCTATCGTCCCCGAAGGTCGCGTTCCGAACGAGCGGTTCGTTCACGTCGTCGAGAAGCCCGCCGCCGTCGTCCTCGATGACCTCATCGTTACCATCGCCATCGCTGCCGCTATCGTCGCCGGCCCGAACCTCCATCGTCGGTTCGCCCAGGAAGCGCTCCGGTTCGTCGGCCTCGGGCCCCCGGAGGCCGTAGACCGTCTCGATTTCCTCCCCGGGAGCCAGTTCGCGTTCGAAGACCAAGGTGTGGCCATCGACCGACCAGAACTCGCTGCCGTGCTCGGGGTGAAAACCGACGTCGTCCATCGAAACGTCCTCGGACACCCGATCGGCGAGGCGCACAGTTACTGGGTCCTCGCGCTCCGACCGGATCGTAAGCGAGATCGCCGGCACCGGGAAGCGATCCGCCTCGTAGGACTTCCCGACCTCGATGCCCGACTGACGAACGGTGCTCCCGCCGTCGGTTCTCGCCCGGTTCCCGCCGCTCGTAGTCATGGTCCGTTCGTTAGCGGGTATATGCCCTAAGTATTCGGGAAACGCGCCGATCCGCCGATCGCCTCTCAGCGGTGGCTCGGCCGCCGCCGTCGTGGCCGTCGTAGTCCTCCCGGTCGCCGGTCGCTCGCGATCGACCGCTCACGACCGGCCGCGATCGTCGAGATCGATCCGGTCGCCGATCTCACGGACTTCGAGCGAGCGCGGGTAGGGGAAACTCGACGCGTGGCGATGCAAGACGGTGGGATCGGCGGTGAGGCCCTTCCACATGTCCCAGTGCGTAGGCAAGAGTCGACTGACTCGGAGCTGGTTGGCCGCCTCGACGATCTGGTTCTCGTCGTTGTACCACCGCGTCCGCTTTCGCTCGCCGGTCTCCCCCTCGCGCAGCTGCCCGACGGTGCCGAAAGCGATCGCCCCGAGATCGACGTCGTAGTCCTCGCCGACGCCCTCGAAAGCCTCGCTCGCGCGCGCGTCGCCGGCGTGGAAGAAGGTTCCCGCGTCGTGCTCGATGACATACGAGACCGGATGTGTCGCGTCCGGATCGTGGGCGCGCTCGATGTGGACGGTGAACTCGCCGATCTCGACGGTCTCGCCCTCGTTCACCTCGCTGAATCGTCCCTCCTCGACGTCGTAGGATGCGGGCCACTCTTCCTCGTCGAGCGCAACCGAGAGGGAATCGTCGGGCGCGAAGTACTCCGCACCGGTGGTTTCGAGCATCGGGGCCTGGCTCGGGCCGTGGACGTGATCGGTGTGCTCGTGGGTCGCTAACAGCGCGTCGGCTGCGGCGATGTCCTCCGGCGAGAAGGGCACCGGGATCATCCGTACCGTCCGCGGGGGATCGCCGGTCCCGAGATAGGGATCGACGAACAGGGTCGTCCCCTCCGCGCCCTTGAGCGCGAAGCCATTGCAACCGAGATACCAGATCGCGACGCCGGCGGGAGTGGCTGCCTCGATCGCACGCGGGAGCCACTCGCCCCAGTCGGAGTCGGTCATGCCCCGGCTCGGATCGGGCCGGTCTAAGGTGTTGTGCCGATCGTCCCCCCGCCGACCGTTTCTCCTTCCCGCCGACCTACGACCCATGTCCGGAATCGATGGACGAACCACTGGGTCGTCGGGGAGCAGCCGGAGGATGACGGTTGCCGACGATTCCGTTATGACTCGATCTCGGCGGCGTTCTCGATTTTCATCCCTTCGAGCTTCTCGACGACGGTATCGACCTTCTCGTCGAGTTCGTCGACGAACTCGGGGGTGCGGTCGGTAGTGATCGCACCCTGACTGGAGGGTTCGATCAGCGTCTCTTCTTCGAGCACGCGAAGCGAGTAGCGGACCTTGTGGTGAGGGTAGCCGGTCTCGTTCGACATCTTCACGATCCCGATCGGCTCGCTGTCGATCACCATCCGGAGAACCTCCAGATGGCGTTCGAGCATGTCTACCTCTTTCTCAAGCCTATCTATCATGGCACTTGTTAACTCGTAGTTGATGTTTTTAAATGTTACCCTCCGAGTCTCAAAAACCGGCATGTCTCTCCCGAACCGCCTTCAGTTAACTCCTCTCGCTCATCAGTTCGTTCGACTCATGTATAGTTGCTCCGGCCGTCCCGACCATCCGTGGCCGCTCCGGCTCGCGGTCATGGCTCGATCACGGTCGCGGCGAGGAGGGGGAAGACGCCGGCAGCGGATGGCTCCGAACGCCGAGAGCGAAGTGGCGGATCGTAATCGGTATGGATCGGGCGGGGAAACCCGACGGCATGGTCGTGACGATCGTCGGCTCGCAGTTGGGCGACGAGGGCAAGGGCGGGATCGTCGATCGCTGGAGCGAGAGCGCCGACGTCGTCGTCCGGTACCAAGGTGGGGACAACGCCGGCCACACCGTCGTCAACGATAACCAGGAGTACAAACTCTCGCTCGTCCCGAGCGGCGCGGTCCGGGGCAAGGTCGGCGTCCTCGGGAACGGCTGCGTGATCAATCCCGAGACTCTCCTTTCGGAACTCGACGCACTCCGCGAGCGCGGGCTCGATCCCGATCTGAAGGTCGCCCGCCGCGCCCACGTCATCTTCCCCTACCACCGCGAGCTCGACGGTATCGAGGAGCGCGCGAAGGAAGGCAAGCAACTCGACGCCGGGACGACAGGTAGGGGGATCGGCCCGACCTACGAGGACAAGGCCGGCCGCCGCGGGATCCGCATCGGGGACCTCCTCGACTCCGAGGTTCTCCGGGGTCGCCTGGAGTACGTCGTCCCGCAGAAACGCGCGCTCGCCGAGTCGGTCTTCGGCGTCGAGACCGGCGACGCCTTCGACGTCGACCGGCTCTATGAGGACTACCGGGGGTACGGCGAGCGCCTCCGCGAGGAGGGGATGACGGTGAACACCGGGGCCTACCTCGAAGACGAACGCGAGGCCGGAAAGGAGATCCTCTTCGAAGGTGCCCAGGGCACCGTCCTCGACATCGATCACGGGAACTACCCCTTCGTCACCTCCTCGAACCCGACCGCCGGCGCAGCGGCGGTAGGCACTGGCCTCGGGCCCGCCGTGGTGGGCGAGGGCGCGATCGTCGGCGTCGTAAAGGCCTACCTCTCGCGGGTCGGTACTGGCCCGCTGCCGACGGAACTGGGCGGCGTCGAGGGCCAGACCCCAGGCTACGAGGCCAATGGGGGGGACGCGGACGACGACACCGAGGACGAGGAAACCCTCGCGACCGAGATCCGCGAGGCCGGCGGCGAGTACGGCACCGTCACCGGACGGCCACGGCGCGTCGGCTGGCTCGACCTACCTATGTTGCGCCACGCCGCCCGGGTCAGTTCCCTCTCGGGGCTCGCGATCAACCACGTCGACACCCTCGCGGCATTAGAGACGGTGCGGGTCTGTGAGCGCTACGACCTGGCGGGCGAGGCGCTCGAGGCGATTCCCGCGAGCACCGAGCGCTGGAGCCGGTGTGAACCGGTCTACCGGGAGTTCGAGGGCTGGCCCGACGCCGACTGGGAGCGAGTCGCCGAGGAGGGCTACGAGGCCCTGCCCGAGAACGCCCGCGCGTACGTCGAGTACGTGAGCAACGAAGTGGAGGTCCCGATCGACGCGATCGGCGTCGGCCCCGGCCGCGAGCAGACGATCGTTCTCGACGATCCGTTCAGCCGTTCGGAGTAACTACCGCTCCCGGTGTCCGGCTTCCGTGAGCTACCGGCCGACGATCGGGTCGCGGAGCGCTTCGACTTCCTCCATGACCGCCTCCCGGTCCGCGTCCGCGACGCCGGCGTCAGCGAGGCTCGCATCGAGGTGAGCGCCGACGACATCGTAGTCCTCGTCGGTGATGCCCATGCCCTCGTGGGCCTCACGCATATCCGCGCCGCTGTACTCGACCGGGCCGCCGGTGACGCTGCTCAGAAATTGGGTCTGGTGGGCGCGCTGGCTGGCCATGTCCACGTTCTCGAAGAAGCCCGCGACGCGCTCGTCGTCGAGCATCCGGTCGTAGAACTCGTCGACGACGCTCGCAATTGCCTCGTGGCCGCCGAGTCGCTCGTAGAGCGTCCCGTCATCGGTCGTGTCGCCACTGTCGCTGCGGTCGGCTGATGTTTCGGTCACGACTCGGCCTGTCGCTCGCTCGGACATAGAGCTTGTGTCGAACGTGTTCGACCAGCGGGACGCCCTCTTTCCCCCTGTGGAAACGGTCGAGAAGTCGAACCGGCTACCGAGCGTATCCGCACGCTTTTGTCCTATCGCTCCTATCGTAAGGCATGAACGAGTCGCTACTGGAGATCATCTGTTGTCCGCTCGACAAACACGCCCTCGAACTCGAAGCTATCCAGCGCACCGACGAGGAGATCACGGAAGGCCGGCTCGTCTGTACGGAGTGTAGCGAGGAGTACCCGATCACCGATGGGATCCCCAATCTCCTGCCGCCGGACATGCGCGAGGCCTGAGAGCGCTTTCGGCTCGATTGGGCTCCCGAGCGCTTCCGAGTGGCTCCGAGCGATACCGAGCGTGCTCTGGTCCCCCCGAACGGTTCCTGAATCTTTTTCTGCCGACCGATCGAGGACACTACCGTGTCCGATACGCTGACCGTGGCCATCAACCGCACTCGCCTCCACTCCGTCGAGACCCCCGACGGCTTCGAGACCACGGGATCGTTCGACATCGAACTCGAAAACCACGGCGAGGCCGTCCACGTTCACGTCCACCTCGACGACGCCCTCTCGGAGGCCGCGTCGGTCGAGGGGATCAACCACCACCTCCGGCCCGGAGCCACCAAACGGATTCCAGTGGCCGTCCACGACGACGAGCGTTCGGTATCGGGCCGGCTGAAGGTGGCCGCCGCCTACGGTGCGGAAACCCGCTACGTCGATTTGTCGCTGCGGGCCGTCCGACCGACCAAACCACCGGTCGAGGTCGACGCCGCGCTCGGCAAGCCGGCGAACCGCGAGCACGGCTCGCGGCTGGGCTCGGGTTCGGGCGCGAATCCCTCGGGATCGTCGGGCTCCGCCGGATCGGGAGACGTCCTGTCGGCGGGCGTGTTCGGAGGCCGCGATGGGGTCGGGAGACCGGCAGCGGCGCTCGGCGTTCTCGTTGTCCTCCTCGCCGTGCTCGCCGTCGTGACTATCGACAGTCCGCTGCTACTGGTAGGGGCGGTCGCCGTGCTCGTCGGCGCGGTCGTCGCCGGCTACGTCTCGCTTCGCTGACCGGTGTTCGTCTTTGGGCGGCGACCGCAGCGTCGAACCAGCGATCGATTTTTCGGTTCCGTGTCCGTTTTCGGGCTGTGAGCCTGCCGTGACACTCGCCGCCGAGACCAGAGCCGCGATCCGTCGCCGCCCCTTTCTCCACGAAGCGCTGCGGGCGGGCGTGGTGAACTACGCCGCCGCTGCCCGTCTCTTAGACGTCGAGGGCGAACACGGCGCCGTCGTCGCCGCGCTCGGCCGGTACGCCGAGGCGCTGCCGGACCACAAGGAGAGCGCCCGCGAGGCGCGCGTGACGATACGAAGCGGGTTCGGCGAACGCACAGCCGGCCCCGAGAGCGGCGAGGCGGAAGGCGAGGAGACGACGGACACCCCGCTGCTTCGGGTCGGCGAGCACGCGCTCCTCCCGGGAACCGGCACCGAGACCGCGATCCTCGTGACGGGCGCGGTGGATGGACGAGTTCTCTCCCGAGTGCTCGGTCGTCTCGCCGTCGAGGACCTCGCGCCGGTGGCCGCCGGGTTTGCGGGGCGGGCGCTCGTGGTCGTTGTCACCCGTCGTGACGGTCCCACAGCCCTCCGCCTCGTCGAGAGCGCGCTCGAAACGGTCCCGGACTGAGGGAGTGACTTGTGCCTGCACACGCCCGTTCGTGAGTTCGTGAGCTACTTCTCCCCGCTCAAGGACTGCGTCGCTCGGCGACGTCCGCCATCACGGCATCGAGTAGCTCGACTCGCCCGGCCTCGGCGCTGCGCACCTGCCGGGTCCACTCCTGGCCGGTGTACTCTAGCTCGAAGAGGGTCCCGTCGGTCAGCAGCAAGGCTCTGTGCACACCGCCTTGGCGCTCCATCGCTTCAGGCGGATCGAGGCGGACGATCATCTCGGTCGCCTCGCGCGCCCGTAGTCGCTCCGCGTCGGCCGCCGTTAGCGCCCGCTTGGGGAACGCGGTCCTCACGTTTACTATCCAGTTGATCCCTTCCTCCGGGAACACCGTCGCCTCACTGTAAACGGTACTTACCGCTACCGTATTGATGATAATATTTCCTACCCGATTCGAACAAGATAGCGATGGACGATCAAAAAGTACCAGCTCGCTACTATCGTTCGTTCGCCGGTTCATAGCAGAGCGCTCCGACGGCGGTTCGGTTCGGCACGTTCGACGTCCGGCGGCGAGGGCTTCTAGAGGGGATTACTCCAAGACATCGAGATCGTCCCCATCGCGTTCGCTCCCGCGCTGGCCGTAGATCTGGGGGGACTCGACGCCGGTGACGACTACCATCGTCTCGATGGTCCCCTCGAGCGCCGGATCGACCGACGCGCCCCAGATGATGCGTGCGTCGGCGCTGATCCGGTCGTGGATCTCCTCGACGATCCCCTCTGCTTGCTCGATCGTCATCGCCGGACCGCCGACGACGTTGATCAGCGCGGCGTTCGCCCCCTCGAACTCCACATCTAAGAGCGGCGAGCGAAGCGCCGACCAGATCGAGTGATCGCCGTTGTTCATCCGGGACTCACCCAGCCCGATCATCGCGACGCCGCCGTCTTCCATGATCGTCCGGACGTCCGCGAAGTCGACGTTCACCAGCCCGGGTTTCGTCACCAGTTCGGTCATCCCCGTCACGCCCCGCTCCAGAACGCGATCGGCGATCTCGAAGGCCTCCCTGAGGGGCACGTCACCCGCGACGTCGAGCAGGCGGTCGTTCGGGACCACGATCACCGTATCGGTCACCGATCGCAGCGCTTCGAGGCCGCTATCGGCGTTCGTCCGGCGTTCGGTTCCCTCCGCCGCGAAGGGCATCGTGACGACCGCGACCGTAAGCGCGCCAGCGTCCCGGGCGGCCTCGGCGATCACGGGCGCTGCTCCCGTCCCGGTACCGCCGCCCAGTCCCGCTGTGACGAAGACCATGTCCTCGTCGCGAACGGCGTCGATGACGTCCTCGATGGTCTCCTCGGCGGCGTCCTCGCCGACATCGGGATCCGCACCGGCACCGCGCCCGCCGGCACGCCGTCGGCCGAGCAGGAGCTTCGAATCCGCGCGGGCTTGCTCGGCGAGGTGCTGGGCGTCGGTGTTCGCCGCGACGAGCGTCGCGCCCTCGATGCCTGCCCTACTCATGCGGGTGACCGTGTTCGAACCGGCCCCACCACAGCCGACGACCGTGATCGAGGTCTCTAGGTCCTCGACGATCGCGGCGAGTTCCTCGTCGGTCATCGTGCCGCTGGTGGTCGACTCCTCGATGCCCGCGTCTGTGTCCGCGCCCGACCCCGTCGGTTCGGCAGGGCCCTCACCGTCCGCCTCGTCCTGATCGGCTGCCGATCCGCTTTCGGCTTTCGCCTCGCCCACGCCGTTTCCCAACTCGCTCCAGTGGGTGCTCTCCTCTCGCTCCGGTCTCTCCTCCCCTGCAGCACCGTAGTCCGCTGTGGGGGCGATGCCCTCTCCTTCGGCTGCCGTGTCCCGAGCCTCGTCCGTGTCGTCGGCGATCTCCTCGGCAGTGTCGTCCGCGGTCTCGTCGGTCGAACCCATGTCCCGACTGGGTGAGCGGACGTTCTTCACTACTCGTCGGCTACTTCCCGATAGCGGGGCGGGTTCGCCGACGGGACTCGGTCGGGGAGCGTCGGTTCTCCGAGCCGATGCACCGAGCGCCCGGTACCCGACGGTAGGTATCGGTTACGCCCGGCGGTGGCGACCGTCTCTTTCTCAGTAGTGCTGACCTGATCGAGTCGTGCGACATAATTCCTCGAATAAAGAAACGAATATTTATTCCCATATCGGGCCCGAAACCGATATGGACACCCACCGCTCCCGCTTCGCTCGGCCGGCGCTTCTCGGCGTTCTCGGTCTCGTTATCTTCGGCGTCGTCGTAGCGGCGCTGCCGGTACCGACGGCCGCTCTCGATGGTGACAGTAGCGCGACGTACACAAACCCGCGGGCACCGGGTGCCGACGGGCGGTATACAGTCACTGTCATCGCCGAGCGAAACGATACGATCGTTCGCAATGGCCTCCAGCAGATCTCGATCGACTTCGGTGCCGACCGGGATTTCTCGGGTGACATCAGTAA
The DNA here is from genome assembly GCA_003021725.1 of Halobacteriales archaeon QH_8_64_26. GTDB lineage: Archaea > Halobacteriota > Halobacteria > Halobacteriales > Halococcaceae > PXQR01. The sequence continues at coordinate 29,711 of PXRA01000088.1, read as the reverse complement.
TGTCACCGGCAAGGACGTCGCGATCTACCTCGAGAAGGCGAACGCGAGCGGGTCGGTCTCGCTAGGCGCGGTGCGTGCTTCGACGGGCGAGGACAGCTCGGAGCTGATCGTCCGCCTCGAGTCGGTCTACCGGAAGATCGGGCCGGGCGATCGGATCGTCGTCCGGATCGCGAACGTGAGTAACACCGAGATCGCCGTTCCGGATCCCCAGGGCGTGCGATCCTTTGCCCTGCGAGTCTCGGCGAGTGGTCCGGGAGGCGGAACCGACGGTCCCGTCCAGGTCCGCTACGAGATCGCTCCGAACGCGACTGCACCCGCGACCGACGGCGGGACGACGACCGCTGTGACGAACGGGAGTAACGCCTCCGCGGCGAACGAAAACGACGCGAGCAACGCGAGTAACGCGAGCGGGGCGGGCAACGATGGGGCGAACGCCGCCGGGACAGGCGGTTCCTCGAACGGTGTAGTCGCGTCGATGGTCGCCGAGTCGCCAACGATCGTCGGCCTCGTCGGGATCGCGAGCCTCGGCGTCGCGGTGCTCGGGATTACCTACCTCTTCTACAGTCGTCGGGAGGAGGCAAGCGGCGGGCGGGACCGGCTCTGAGGCCTGCGGTCCCCCGCTCGGTCGTGCGGTCGATCGGTCGACTGGATCCCCCGGTCGGCTGCGTCGGGTCGAATCAGGTCGGACCGAGTCGGATCAAGTCGGGATGGGTCGGATCGAACTGGGTTCCGATGGGTTCAGGTACGCTCACCGATAGAGAGCCGGGTGATGGCGTTGTGCGTGACCGACACGCTGACCGGCGAGAAGCGACCGTTCGAGCCACGCGATCCCGGGAACGTCCTGTTGTACTACTGTGGCCTGACGGTCTCCGACCCGCCCCACCTCGGTCACGCGCGCTCATGGGTCCACGTCGACGTGATGGCCCGCTGGCTCTCGCATCTGGGCTATGAGGTTCGCCACGTCGAGAACTTTACCGATGTGAACGAGAAGATCGTCGCGCGGATCGGCGAGGACGATCTCGGCGGGAGCGAAAGCGAGGTCGCCCGAACCTACATCGCGCATACGCTTTCGGCTATGCGCGGGCTCAACCTCCGGCGTGCAACGGTCTACCCGCGGGTCTCCGAACACGTCCCGGAGGTGATCGAGTTGATCGAGGCGCTGATCGAGGGCGGCTACGCCTACGAGGCAGGTGGATCAGTGTACTTCGACGTCACCGCTTTCGAGGGCTATGGCAAGCTCTCGAACCAGCAGGTAGGGGAAATCGAAGCCCAGGGCGACCCCGAGGAGCGCAGGGAGAAACGTCACCCGGCGGACTTCGCGCTCTGGAAAGCGGGCGGGGTCTCGCCGGATGCGATAGCCGAACACCGCCATGCGGGCGTCGAGGGGTCCGAGGACACCGCCGAGAGATCGGCGGAAGGCCGGATCTGGGACTCGCCGTGGGGCGAGGGCAGACCCGGCTGGCATATCGAGTGCTCGGCGATGAGTATGGCCCATCTCGGCGAGACGATCGACATCCACGTCGGCGGTCGGGACCTCGTCTTCCCGCACCACGAAAACGAGATCGCACAGAGCGAAGCCGCCTCGGGTACCGAGTTCGCCCGCTACTGGCTGCACGCCGATCTCTTCGAAACGGGTGAGGAAAAGATGAGTTCGAGCCTCGGGAACTTCATCGCCGTCGAAGAGGCGATTAGCGAGTACGGCACGAACGTCCTGCGAACCTTCCTTACCGCAGGTGCCTACAATAGCACCCAGACCTACAGCGAGGACGCGATCGCCGAAGCCGAAGAGCGCTTCTCGCACCTCTCGCGGGCCCACGGGCGCGCGATCGAGGCGGTAGACGGTCCCGATGCCAGGACGAAAGTAGCGGACCCGGAGCTGCGCAAGGCGGCCGAGAACGCACGCGCGGACTTCACTGCGGCGCTGAACGACGACTTCGATACCAGGGAGGGCCAGGCCGCACTGCTCGCCCTCGCCGGTGCCATCAATCGCCACCTCGATGGGAGGGACGAATACGACTACCGGGGACTCAGACGGGCGATCGAGGGCTTCGAGGACTTCGGCGAGGGCGTGTTGGGATTGGAGTTCGGCACGAGCGGCGCAGTAGAGGGCGATGTCTCGATCGCCGACGACCTCGTCGAGACGGTGCTCGACGCTCGCGAACGCGCGCGGGAGGCCGGCGAGTACGATCGGGCCGACGCGCTGCGCGAGGAACTACGCGCGATCGGCATCGAGATCGAGGACACCGCCGATGGCACGGAGTACCGGTACTGATCGCTTCCGGGGCTCACTCGGGCCGGGAGAGCGCCCGGAGCATCCGTGCAAGTGTGAGCCCGTAGGCGACGTACGCACCGAGAACGGCCGCGCCGTAAAGGACGAGCACCGGTCCGCTCAGCTCCCCGCGGCCGGTGATCGCGAACGCGACCGCGAGCGCCAAAGCGAAGATCACCGCGCGTCGCGTCCGCGTGCGACCGGGCAGCAGATCGCGGCTTTCGAGCGCGACGAACGCGAGCGGCCAGAGAACGGCAGTGACGAGCACGAAGATCAGGATCGCGACCGACTGCTGTCCTGGCGTCCCGACGTAGGCGACGAGTACCTCCGCGACCCGGACGCGCGAGCGCGTCTGGACTTCGAGCCCTAGGAGGAGAACGGAGAGCACGGCCGTCCCGGCGACCCCAGCTTTGAGGGTCCGCAGCACGACTGCCCGATCCATAGCTGACCTCGGTTTTCCCAGTGTTTGAGCCTCGCGGTATGAATGTGTCTATCAGCCACATAGACTCTCTGGGCGCTAGTGGACGCTTTCTATCCGATAATTCCAGTTGTCAATTGGAATTCTAGAGTCATACAATAATTGAATTCAGTAATCGGTGCAACGCCTCAAGCGTTTATATAGTAGACCTTCCGAGAACCGACGCATGGAAGCGCGCTTCAAAACTATACGGCAGTTATTCGCAAGACCTGGTGTTCAATTTGAGGTGCCGGATTATCAACGTGGATATGAGTGGGAGCAGAAGCATTTAGAGGATCTTTGGAACGATCTACAGCGTATTGGGGAAGGGGTCGATTTCCACTACTTCGGAAATATAATTTTGAGACGAAAAGATGGTGGCAGTAAGTTCGAAATTGTCGATGGACAACAACGGATGATTACCCTCTCCCTTCTAATGATGGCAATTCGGGATTCACCGAATATCGACGTTGAAGGGGATCGACGGTTCGATAATATTCTATATTGCTATAAAGCTGATGAGAGAGAAAGAAAAAAATATATGCTGACAAAGATAGTAAATTCGAGGCTCAGTTTAGTCGTATATGGAATAAGAATGGCGAAAACAGTGAAGGAAGTATGAGAGATGCATACGATTTCTGTAGAAAGCAAGTACAAGGGATCAGTGAAGACGGACTCAACGAACTTGCGGATAAAGTCGGGGATAATCTGCGTGTTGTCGAGACGATAGCCGACGACACGAGGATTGCGTATATGATCTTTCAGTCTCAGAATGAACGTGGAACTGAAGTCACGCCCGAGATTCTGGCGAAAGCACGTATCTTTGGCGAAGCTGAACAACTAGCTGAGTCTCAGAAGCAGCAGGTGATTGGACGATGGAATTCTATTTACAACCAACTCGAGCGAGAACTTGACGGCCCTCGGTTCCGGTCAGATCTTCGGATCCGACGTCCATTAGCACAGATTCTAGCCAACTCTGAGTATGAAACGCCAGTTCAGATCGATAAAGGCGAATTATACCGTAATTTCGATAAAATACTTCGCAAACACTCAGATATACTTGAGTTCGTTCAATGGTTCCAGAACCAAGTCGATAGATATCTTGAGCTGAGTAGTAACAAGTATGAGATTAATTCCAGAGATATTCAAACCGACGCTATTCGACACCTTCAGTATCTCAACTCTGTATCTACACATTCTGAGGCCCTTTCTCTCGCAATTTATAATAGGGTCGATGACGATGACCGCCTGAAAGAATATTTCCGGCTCGCTTCAGTTCTTGCACTACGAATGGAGCTAGCCGGCTACGCATCTGCACCAAAACGAGATGCAATATATAATACCGCTAGATCTGTTCGAAGAGCCGACAACATAAATCAAATCAGAGATGAACTCAAGGCTGCGATCAAAAATGATTCACCAACTGATCCAGAAATCGTTGAGCATGTGAAAGCAAATGATATGAACATCCGAGGTTCATGGAACTTTCGTACTCTGCTGAAGCTAGTTAGCATCGAAGAGTCGAGACGACGTGATTACTCTAGGCTGTCTCTCGAAAACTTAGATATTGAACATATTGCCCCTCGTAACACTTTCGGAGATTCCGAGTACTCAGCCTGGCGACGGACACTAGACGAGGAAGAATACGACGATAGAAAAGATAAGATCGGAAATCTGACTCTACTCCTACCTGGCGACCACTCATCGCTAGATGAGACATCATTCAGCGATAAGAAAAACATATATACTAATTCTGATATACGAATCGCAGCAGAAATCGCTGAATACGGCGACTGGGGAGATGACGAGATCGAAGAACGGACAGAACGGTTGGCGAACGAGCTAACCGAACGTTGGTCGGTTTAGTCAGTCTTCGATCACTGATGATAACAAACAGTCGCTGCTATTTACTGTACTCCGATAGGAAATACTCGCCTGACTGATAGCAAATAGAGAGAACTGTATACCGTCGGCTCATGTTGCACGCGCGAACGAGCGCCAGAGGCGCGAGTGAGCTTTTTGGTGCAGATTTTTGCTGAGCCCGCAGCGAGCGACCGAAGGGAGCGAGCGAGGACCTCAGCAAAAAGGTGCGTTCCTATATCCCGAAGGTCGCTCGGAGCATATCCCTGGTGCCTGGTCCGAGCCCGACGGCGAGGATCGCGATGAGGAGGAGAATGGCATACCGGGGACTCTCCTCGAAGATCGTCTCGTCGAACAGCCAGACCACCGCCAGGGCGGCGACGATCTTCACCAGCAGGAACGGCCAGGCCGTCCCGATCGTCGCGGTGAGCGACGGCGGGAGGATCCCCTGAGTAGCGTCGATGATGAAGCGATTGACCGGGTGTTTCGCGCTGTATGCGAAGGGCAGGCCGATCGCCCGCGCCCAGTCCGAGGCGATGACGTTCGCCACCCCATCCAAGGTATGGCCCCAGAGGATCACGAGACCGATCCCCTGGGTCCCGTAGGTGAGCTTGGGGATGAAACGGCGCACGCCGGCCCAGACGACGCCGGCAATGAGGGTCGTGATCCCCAGGACGAGAATCGACATCTGTGGGTAAAACGCTACGGACCGGGTGCCGACGGCGAGCGCGAGAAGGATAGCGATCGTTCCCGCCAGCACGGCGATCCCGGCCCAAAGCAGCGGTCGGCTGTATTCCCGAACATCGAATCGCGTGTCGCGTGCGAGCCCGACGCTCCCCAGGACGGCAGCGAGCGTGATCGCAAAGACCGTGAAGTAGATGACGGGGCTGATGATGATCGTACTAAGCGGGTAGGCAATAGCGGGTTCGCCCCCTGCCGCGAGCGCGACGTTCGCGTCCTCGACGACCCGCAGTGCGCCGCCGAAGAACATGAACGGCAATAGAGCGAAGAAAAACGCTCGGTTGCGCCCGAGATCGAACCGTCGCAGCATGAACCACACCCCCAGAAGCATGAACAGCAGTATTATCGCGTAGCCGATCTCCGAGACGACCGTATACCCCGGTTCGGCGACGATCGCTCCCCTATCGATCGCCGCCGTACAGGCGTTCGCGCTATCCAGCAGTCTGACGTCGCTACCGGCACGGACTGCACACCGGGCGCCGACCGCGTCGGCGTGGACCGGTCCCCAGAAGTAGTGCCAGATGAACCGATCGTAGACCGCCTGTGGGAAGGCGAGCGCGCCGCCGAGAAGCGCAACGGTCCCGGCGATCGCCGCGAGGATCCAGGCCCTGACGGGATCGACGCGCTCCTCAATGGCCGCCATGTACCGGACGGTGGGGTGGCTCGGGTTTGACGGTTCCGGTCCTATAGAACTCACACACGATCGCGAGGGAGGATCGCAGGAGCCGGCCGGCGATCGATCAGTCCCGGAGTACCCCGGCGACGTCGAGGGCCGCCCCGTGGATCTCGCTCTCGCCGTTCGACGCGAGAAGCCCACCTTCCCCGTCCCAGTGTTGGCCGTCGATCTTACTTACTCGGCCGCCGGCCCGCCGGATCAGACACACTCCCGCCAGGGTGTCCCAGGGGTTCGGGTCGGTGTTCGTAACGACCGCATCGAGCGCGCCGCTCGCGACGAACGACAGGGTCGCCTGCGCGCAGCCGAAGCGCCGGAGGTCGCCGAACTCCTGTACCAACGCGTTCGTGAGGCGAGTATAGGTCTCGGGTCGGCTCGTCCCCGGCCAGGCGGTCACTGCGACGGTGGGCCGCCGCGATCGGCTCGCCCTCGCTCGTCGCGGCGACGCTCGTCACCCAGGTCCTGATACCCCGGACGTAGTTGTTCGTCCCGTCGATCGGGTCAATCACCCACGCTGGCCCCGACTCGGGAACTTCTTTCAGTTCGTCGCCCTCCTCGCCGACGATCGGTTCTTCGGGATGGCTCTCGGCGACGACCGCGCTTGCTTTCTCTTGGCTATCGCGGTCGGCCTGGGTGACGACGTCGGTCTTGCTCGATTTCCTGTCGACCGCGATGCCCGCACGGAAGGACTCGAGCGCGAGGTCGCCGCCGGCCCGGGCGGCGCGTTCGGCTACCGTCGCTCGGTCGGTTCTGGGAGTATTAGTCACGACTGGTCGATACGCCGCTATGTGCAAAGAGCCACCGTTTCGCCGGATCGACGGCGATCACACGTCTCTGCGGCGGGTGGGACTGAAAGGGGCCGAGCGGTCGGCGTTCTCGTGAGCGAGTGAAACGAGCGAACGAGAACTCGAAAGACGAGCGAAGTGAGTCTTTCGTAGAACCCCGGCGACGCAAGCACTGGAGCGACCGAGCATGGCGAGGGAGCGAAGCGCACAGCGAGCCGCGGGAGCCGACCGCGAAGGGGGCTTTCGAAGCCGTTCCAGCAGTACCCGATCAGGCGGACGCTACAGGACTCGACAGAACCGTTTAGTCGGTGCCGGCCCCCCAAGTGGTATGAACACGCTCGCGAAACGCTTGTATAATCTCTCGCCGCAACCGGTGCGCCTGACCCTCGATAGCGGCGAGACGATTGCCTTCGAACCGAGCAGCGCGGAGTTCTTCGGCGAGGCCTTCCAGGCCGAAGGCGTCTCGGGCGATGTTACCCACCGGCTGGTGACCGACGGCGAGGACGATCCGCTGTTGATCGCCAAAGAACGCGATGACGGCTGGGACGTCCTCGGGGAGATCACGGCCGTCGAAGCTACCGACTGACTGTCTATTCCGGACTCGTCCCGGACAGGCGACGCTCCCTGGTCGGCTTCGATAGGAAGTTTGCGAGGGCAAGACGTTCCGTCTTGCATGCACCCGTGCGCCTGTTCGACGCACGCAGTGCGAGGGAAGGGATTCGAACCCTTGGACCTCTACAGGAACGGATCTTGAGTCCGTCGCCGTTGGCCAAGCTTGGCTACCCTCGCACGTGTGCGTTCGGTCTTCGCGCAGGGACGAATAAAGCGTTGCGGACCAGCGCGGCCGTGGCCCCTCCACGCGCCTTTCTCGCTTCCGGTCCATTGAAATCACCCCATCGGTGCCATTAGGCGCTCGGAGTCCGAACACCGATCATGGACGATCACACCCGCGATCCAAGCGTGGCCCCACCGCTCGGGAACCCGACCGGGTGGCGTTCGGAGGAGAAGATCTGGGAGCATGCCACCTGCCGCCGGGCGACCGAACACGGCGTCCGCCTCTACAACGCGGGTCACTACCACGAATCACACGACTGCTTCGAGGACGAGTGGTACAACTACGGCCGGGGAAACACGGAGAGCAAATTTCTGCACGGGATGGTCCAGGTCGCCGCGGGCGCGTACAAACACACCGACTTCGAGGACGATGCGGGGATGCGATCGCTCTTTCGGACCTCCCTGCAGTACCTCGTGGACGTCCCGCGCGATTTCTACGGTGTGGACGTTCTCAACGTGCGCAACGTCCTCACCGCCGCCCTCGAAGACCCCACCGAGATCGAAGGCTGGGAAATCACCCTCGATGGCGAGCGCCCAGATGCCTACGAGGCCGACTTCGAGTACGTCGAGGCGCTCGAATAGTTCCTCGACGGCGACTGCCCAAGGTCATCCACGGTCTGTCGGTCTCCGTTCTCGCTCGCGGGGGCCACCTAAAGCGATTTGAACCAGGGGGGCCTACCACAGCCAATGCGTGTCGAGCGGTTAGGTGACGGTGAGCCGGAGTTGGCGGTGGTCGCGGCGATCCACGGCGATGAGCCCTGTGGTATGCGCGCGATCGAACGCCTGATAGCCGAAGGGCCGGCCGTCGAACGGCCGGTGAAGCTGATCGTCGCGAACGAGCGCGCGCTCGACGAGGGCGTCCGCTACACCGAGGCGGACTTGAATCGCATCTTTCCGGGTGCCCCCGACGCGCCGGAGTACGAGCGACGCCTCGCGACCGACCTCCTCCGGGAAGTGCGGGACTGTACGGTCCTTTCCTTGCACTCGACACAGTCGTTCGACCGACCTTTCGCGGTCATCGAGGCCGACGATCCGATCGCGGCGGCGGTCTCTCCGTACCTCTCGATCGAGGCGGCCGTCGACGTCGGTGGGTTCGCCGAGGGCCGGCTCATCGACTACGCCGACGTGATCGAAATCGAGTGTGGCTACCAGGGCTCGGCAGCCGCCGCCGAGAACGCCTACGAGCTGATCCGCGAGTTCCTCACCGCCGTCGGCGCGCTGTCGGGTGGCGAGCCCGATACGCGCCAGGTACCGATCTACCGGCTCGAGCGGCGCATCCCGAAGGACCCGGCCGACGACTACGGAGTTCTCGTCGAGAACTTCGAGCGCGTAGCCGCCGGAACGGTCTTTGCGACCGCTGGCGAGCGCGAGCTGGTCGCCGACGAGCCGTTCTACCCGGTGTTGCTGTCCTCACACGGCTACCAGGAGGAGTTCGGCTACGCCGCGGAGCGAATCGGGGCCTTCGACCGGACCCCCGTCGAGACCGAACGCGGCTCGCACGCCAGCGGCCGGTGATTCCCGCACGCCCGAGCGGACATAAGTCGACCGCGGAGAAGAAGCCCTGCTTCAGGCCCGCCTGCCTCCGGAGCAGTGCGGTCGATCGCCGGGAGGACGCTCGGCCCTGGTTCCCTGACCTCACTCCTCTATTGGCGGGGCGAACTCGACGAGCGTGAGATCGCGATCGAGCATGCAGTGATCGTGTGGGGGCTCGCCGTGTACCTCGCTGATCCGGTACTCCCTGTCGAACTCCGCGCCCGCCGGTTCACAGTAGGGGTGGCTCGGGCACTCGGTGTAGGGACAGGGCCCTTCGAGACGGCCTTTGCTGCCCTTGTAGGCACCCCGCGAGGCGACGTTCGCGGTCACCGGGGCGGGTTCGACCTCGACGGCCGTGACGCCGGTGTCGTGCATCGCACATTCCAGCGGGCCGGTATCACGAACGTCGGTGATCCGGTATCGGACCCCTTCTTCTAAGTTGAGACACTGCCCCCGGTAGGGACAGCCCTCGCAGCCGGGTGCCTCCCCGCGGTAGACGAATTCTTCGCCTTCGTCGGCCAGACGCGTTCCGATGAGCGTGATGTCGGACATAGTGGACGTACTCCGTCCGCTCGGTTAATATCCTCGTCGTCTCTCCCTCCCTCGACGCCCCGACGGCCGCCACAGCGCCCTCGAGCGGGCTTACTCACTCCGTCCGGTCAGTTCGTCGAGCCGGTCGAGGTAGTCCTCCCGGGGGACCTGGTAGAGCGATCGGTAATCGAGGGCCCCGCGCGCGAACCGGTCGGCCAGGTGTTTGGCCGCGGTGATCGCCGCCGCCCGATCCGCGCGTGTCTCCGGATCGCGCTCGACATCGGGTTCGAGGAACAGACTCACGTACCACTGCTCGCCCGGGCGCGAACGCGGGTCAGTGCCGGGTCGTCGCTGCCGCCGGCCCCGGGTGAGATAGATCGTCGGCAGGCAGGCGGCGGGAAGCTCCCCGGCGTCGAAGACGTCCGGTCGGTAGACGAGGACGATCTTTCCTTTCTCCTCGCTCCAGACCTCCCAGCCCGCCGCGAGCCCATCGAACCCGGCCATCGACCGTCGGGAGGGCCCGCTTCGACAAGTATCGATTGATCGATCGGCCCGCTTTCGCACTCACTGCTTTCCTCTCCCTGGTGCCTCTTTTTCCCTCCCGACGGGCCGGACACCGGATCGTCCTTGGAGGACGGACCGGTGTGTAAGGTCGGAGTATATAAGACGAGTTCCCGACGGTCGATTCCGCCGGGCAGGAAGTCCTCACCATCCTGTAGTTTCCGAGGTGAGGTGACTCGGTAAATAGTGGTAGGGTGGCAATATTTATATATGTGTAGGACTGACACAGTAAATAGTATCGGTGGTTCCGTCCACTCGTACTGCTACGCCGTTCCACGCCCCACGCTCGACTCGTCGCCGCCCTGAGATCGACCTCGTCGTCACGCTCGTGGGACGGCACTCGCGAGCATGATACACGATAGCTCGGATCAGCCCCACGCTGGGGTTCCGTCGCGGCTGCTCGCAGGCGTCCCCGTAGAGTGGGTAGTGCTGCCGATCGCCGACGGCCGGGGGGTGGCTGCGCTCCGATCCGGTCGGGGAGAGTGTCCCTTCGATTCGACCCCGAAGCCCGGTCGTTCGGTTCTCGGCGCGGCGTCGAGTCCGACAAGCACAATCCGTGATACCATGACAAGCAACATCGAATCCCTCGAAGCCCTGAGCCAGGACTACCAGGCGTCGATTCCGGCGGACCTCAGACAGAGCCGATCGTTCGACTGGTACCTCCAGCAGGTCGCAAGCGACCCGACGGTCGCTCGCAACGCCCACCAGCGCGTTGCGGACATGTTCGACTACTACGGCACCGAGTACGACGAGGACGCCGCGGTCGTCGAGTACCGCCTCGCCAGCGAGGACCCCTTACACGACGGCGAGAACACCTTTTACGGGCGGGAGATCCACGAGGCGATCCACGAGTTCGTGAACAAGGTCAAATCCGGCGCTCGTGGGTTAGGCCCCGAGAAGCGCATCAAGCTCTTCTTGGGACCCGTGGGCTCTGGCAAATCCGACTTCGATCGCCAGCTCCGGCGCTACTTCGAGGACTACACCACGCGCGAGGAGGGCCGGATGTACACCTTCCGGTGGACGAACCTCTGTGACGTCCTTCTCGATCAGGATCCGGCCGATGACGTCGTCCAGTCGCCGATGAACCAGGACCCGCTGGTCCTCCTGCCGATGGCCCAGCGCCGGCGCGTCGTCGAAGCCATCAACGAGGATCTGGACGCTCCCTACACCATTCGCAACGAACAGTCCCTCGATCCCGCCAGCGAGTTCTACCTCGACTCGCTACTGGGGTACTACGACGACGACCTCCAGGAGGTCCTCGAGAATCACATCGAGGTCGTTCGCCTGCTGGCCGACGAGAACAAGCGCCAGTGCGTCGAGACCTTCGAGCCCAAGGACAAGAAAAACCAGGACGAGACCGAACTCACCGGCGACGTCAACTACTCGAAGATCGCGATCTACGGCGAGAGCGATCCGCGAGCGTTCGATTACTCCGGGGCCTTCTGTAACGCGAATCGGGGGCTGTTCAGCGGCGAGGAGTTACTCAAGCTCCAGCGCGAGTTCCTGTATGACTTCCTGCACGCAACTCAGGAACAGACGATCAAGCCCAAGAACAACCCCCGGATGGATATCGATCAAGTGATCGTCGGCCGTACCAACATGCCCGAGTACAAGGACAAGAAGGGCGACGAGAAGATGGAGGCCTTTAACGATCGCACCAAGCGGATCGATTTCCCCTACGTGCTCCAGTACGAGGAGGAAGGCGAGATCTACCGGAAGATGCTCCGGACCGCCGATCTGCCCGACATCCACGTCGAGCCCCACACCTTGGAAATGGCCGGCCTCTTCGGAGTACTCACCCGGATCGAGGACCCCTCCGGCGGGCAGATCGACCTGCTCCAGAAGGCGAAAGCCTACAACGGCGAGATCGACGACGCCGACGACGTCGACGTAAAGAAGCTACGCGAGGAGGCCCGCGAAACCGCCGAGATCGGCGAGGGGATGGAGGGCGTCTCGCCGCGGTTCATCGGCGACGAGATCGCCGAAGCCATCATGGACTCGATGCATCGCAGTCGTGAGTTCCTCTCGCCGCTGACGACGTTCAATCACTTGGAGGGGAACTTGGAGAATCACGGCTCGATTCCCGAAGATCGGTTCGAGACCTACTACCGCTATCTCGAACTCGTCCGTGGGGAGTACAAGGAGCGGGCTATCGAGGACGTTCGCCACGCGCTCGCTTACGATCTCGACGAGATTCAACGGCAGGGCGAGAAGTACATGGATCACGTCATGGCCTACATCGACGACGACACCGTCGAGGACGAGATCACCGGCCGCGAACAGGGTCCCGATGAGACCTTCCTGCGCTCGGTCGAGAAGCGCCTCGACGTTCCCGAGGACCGAAAGGACGACTTCCGCCAGGAGGTATCGAACTGGGTCTCCCGGCGCGCGCGGGAGGGCCAGGCCTTCGACCCCCAGGACAACGACCGTCTCCGGCGAGCCTTAGAGCGCAAGCTCTGGGAGGACAAGAAACACAACATCAACTTCTCGGCGCTGGTCTCCTCGGGAGAGATGGACGACGAGGAGCGTAACAACTGGGTCGAGGCACTGATCGAACAGGGCTACTCCCGCGAGGGCGCGAAGGAAGTACTGGAGTTCGCCGGTGCGGAGGTAGCCAAAGCCGAGATCGAGACCTAACTTCCATGTCCCGACCCGACCACGGATCGGAACCCGATCCCGACGGCGACGGTGCGGCCGGTGGTAATCGCGATCGGACACGAAACCAGGACGCGGCTCGAAAGTTGGCATCCACGCGGCGAAGCGGCGCGGAGTACGTCACGGCCGCCGACCGCGAGTTAGAGGCGACCTACGAGGAGCCGATCGGCCTCGCGGGGTACGTCGATCGGATCTTCGAGTACCCTCATACCGCCTCCCATGCCTCGAAGTACCTGCTCGAAGCGATCGAGGCCGCCGGTACCAGAACGGTGATCGAGGAAGGCGAGGAGAAACGCCGCTTCGAGTTCTTCGACGACCCGCACAACGACGGCGAGCACGCGATCCTCGGCAACACGGACGTTCTCAATCGCTTCGTCGACGACCTGCGATCGATCGCCGCCCGTCGCGGGAAAGAGGAGAAGATCGTCTGGCTCGAAGGCCCGACTGCGACCGGCAAGAGCGAACTCAAACGCTGTCTGATCAACGGGCTACGGGAGTACTCGAAGACCGACGAAGGTCGGCGCTACACCGTCGAGTGGAACGTCGCCGGGGCCGTTTCGTCGGGCTCGGGGCTCACCTACGGCACCGAGCGCGTCGAAAGCGAGGACGACTGGTACGAGAGCCCGGTCCAGTCCCATCCCCTCTCGGTGTTCCCGCCGGACGTGCGAAGGGAGTTGCTTCATGCGCTGAACGCCGACATCGACGAGCACATCGACATCGACGTCGACAGCCGCCTCGATCCCTTCTGCCGGGAGGCGTATGACTTCCTCGAGGAGCGCTATCGCCGTCAGGGCGTCGAGGACCTGTTCTCCACGGTAACCGACCCCGAGCACCTCCGAGTCAAAAATTTCGTCGTCGACGTCGGTCAGGGGATCGGCGTGCTCCACTCCGAGGACGACGGCACGCCCAAAGAGCGCCTCGTGGGGTCGTGGATGGCCGGCATGTTGCGCGAACTGGGCTCCCGGGGCCGGAAGAACCCTCAGGCCTTCTCGTATGACGGCGTGCTCTCCCAGGGCAACGGTTTGCTGACGATCGTCGAGGACGCCGCCCAGCACGCCGACCTCCTCCAGAAACTGCTGAACGTGCCCGACGAGGGCTCGGTGAAGTTGGACAAGGGGATCGGGATGGACATCGATACCCAACTGGTCATTATCTCGAATCCCGATCTCGAAGCACGACTCAACCAACACGCCGACCGGCGCGGCCAGGACCCGCTCAAGGCCCTGAAACGCCGGCTGGACAAACACGAGTTCAGCTACCTTACGAACGTTTCTCTGGAGACCGAACTCATCCGCCGGGAGCTCACGAACGAGACCGAGATCTGGCGCGCCGAGTCGGCGACGGAACTCGAAGAGTGGATCGCCGAGCCCCTCTCGGTCCGCGTCCGGGACTCCGACTACGAGATCGCCGATCGGGAGCTGGCCCCACACGCGATCGAGGCCGCGGCGCTCTTTGCGGTCGTCACCCGACTCGACGGCGAGGACATCCCCCCAGGACTGGACCTGGTCGATAAGGCATTGCTCTTCGACCGTGGGTACCTCCAGGACGGCGACGACCGTCTCGAGACCGAGGACTTCGAGTTCGACAGCGATGCCGCCGAGGGCGAGGGCGGTATCCCCGTCACCTACACGCGAGACACCGTTGCCGACCTGCTCAACACCGATACCGACCGGCACCACCCTGAGTTGGCGGTCCAGAACGTCGTGATGCCACGGGACGTTCTCGACCGGATGGCCGCCGGGCTCGCCGACGCGCCGGTGTTTTCGGGCGCGGAGCGATCGGAGTTCGAGAACCGGATCGTGCCGGTGAAGAACTACATCTACCAGCAACAGGAATCGGACGTCTTGGAGGCGATCATGCACGAGAAACGCGTCGAGGAAGAAACCGTCGAGGAATACATCGAGCACGTCTACGCGTGGGCGAACGACGAGCCGATCGAGAACGACCGCGGGGAACTCGTTGCTCCCGACCTACTAAAGATGAAGGTCTTCGAGGTCGAACACCTCGGTCGGTTCGGTGCCGATAGTTACGAGGGCAACGAGCCCTCGCCCGCCGTCCGGCAGTTCCGTACTGAGAAGATCATTACCGCCCTCAATCGCCACGCCTGGCGCAATCGCGACGAGGAGTTCCGGGTCGAAAACGTCCAAACGAAGGAGATCCCCGTGATCCAGTCGGTGCTGGGCAGCCACGACTGGGACGACGTCAAGCGCGCGTTCGAGGACTTCGATCCGCGGCGCTGGGACGATCCCCCCGAGGGTACCCAGACCGCGGCGGTCAAAGAGCGGACGATCGCAACGCTGTGTGAGGCCTTCGAGTACACGGAAGCGTCAGCGGAGCTGACGAGCCGACACGTCATGAGCCAGGTGAGCTACCGATGGGACTGAGAGAGGACTTAGAACGGTACAAGGCCGTCGGCGAACGGCAACGACAGGACCTAGCCGAGTTCATCCAGTACGGCGATCTGGGCCAGTCGCTGCCCGGCGAGGTCAAGGTACCGATCAAGATCGTCTCCCTGCCCGAGTTCGAGTACGACCAGCGCGATCGCGGCGGCGTCGGGAAGGGCGGGGACGGCACGCCGGACGTCGGCGACCCAGTAGGGCAACCCCAACCCCAGCCCGGCGACGACGGCGAGGAGGGTGATCCAGGCGAGGAAGGGGCCGATCACGAGTACTACCAGATGGACCCCGAGGAGTTCGCGGCCGAACTCGACGAGGAGTTAGGCCTCGATCTCGAACCCAAGGGCAAACAGGTGATCGAGGAGACCGAGGGCGATTTCACCGACGTCACTCGCACTGGGCCGACGAGTACCCTCAATTTCGAGGGGCTATTCAAGAAAGGGCTCAAGCGCAAGCTCGCGATGGACTTCGACCGGGAGTTCGTCCGCGAGGCGCTGAAGGTAGCGGACATGGGCCCGGCCGGGGTCTTCGAGTGGGCTCGGGGCGAGGGGATCCCCGTCTCGCGGGCCTGGCTGGAGGACGCCTACGAGGAGCTCTCGACCGACGAACGGACGACCTGGGAGAGCTTCGAGGCAATGGAAAGCGAGGTCGAACGCACCTCGACTGCCGATCGGATCCGTCGGGAGGGTATCGATCACGTCCCCTTCCGCCGGGAGGACGAGCGCTATCGCTACCCCGAGATCATCGAGGAAAAGGAAAAGAACGTCGTCGTCGTGAACATCCGTGACGTCTCGGGGTCGATGCGCGAGAAGAAACGCGAACTCGTCGAGCGCACGTTTACGCCCCTCGACTGGTATTTGACTGGCAAATACGACCACGCCGAGTTCGTCTACATCGCCCACGACGCCGAGGCCTGGGAGGTCGAACGCGAGGACTTCTTCGGTATTCGCTCCGGTGGGGGGACGAAGATATCGAGCGCCTACGAACTCGCGAAGGCGGTCTTGGAGGAGCAGTACCCCTGGAGCGACTGGAATCGCTATGTCTTCGCCGCCGGTGACTCGGAGAACTCCAGTAACGATACCGACGAGCGCGTGATCCCGCTGATGGAGCAGATTCCGGCGAACCTGCACGCCTACGTCGAGACCCAGCCCTCGGGCAACGCGATCAACGCGACCCACGCCGAGGAGGTCGAACGACACTTCGGGAACCGGGAGAACGTCGCCGTCGCGTACGTGAGCGATCCCGAGGACGTCGTCGAAGCGATCTACACCGTCCTCAGCACCGAGGATTCGGCCGAGGAGGAAGTCCCCGCATGAGCAAGGTTAATCGCGACACCGACCGCATCGAGGCGAAACGACAGGCCACCTCTCTAGAGGAGCCGGCCTCCGAGGCCGGCGCTCTCACCCGGAAACTCGGGCTCGATCCCTACGAGGTCAAATACTGGATCGTCGACTACGACGAGATGAACCAGCTGATCGCGTATGGTGGCTTCCAGGAACGGTATCCCCACTGGCGCTGGGGGATGGCCTACGATCGCCAGCAGAAACAGAACCAGTTCCTCGGGGGGAAAGCCTTCGAGATCGTCAACAACGACGACCCGGCACACGCCTTCCTCCAGGAGTCGAACGACGTAGCCGACCAGAAGGCCGTCATTACCCACGTCGAGGCCCACGCTGACTTCTTCGCGAACAACGAGTGGTTCGGGATGTTCGGCGACCGGCCGGAAGCCGCCGCGATGCTCGCCCGCCACGCCGAGCGCATCGAGGAGTACATGGCCGATCCCGAGATAAGTCGAGCGAACGTCGAGAGGTGGATCGATCACGTGCTCTGTCTGGAGGACAACGTCGATCAGCACACCGCCTTCGGCGAGTCGAGCGTCGGCGAGGAAGGCGAGTCAGTCGATGCCGAAGCCATTGCCGACCGGCTGGGCGATCTCGATCTCTCCCAGGACGTCGTTCGAGAGGTCTTCGACGAGGAGTGGCTCGATGCCCAGAACGAGGAGGGCGAGGCCGTCTCCATTCCGTCCGAACCGGAAGAGGACTTATTGGGATTCCTCTGGCGCCACGGGATGGCCTATGACGAGGAAGCAGAGAAGGCCACCGACTACGAGAGCTGGCAGCGCGACGTCCTCGAACTCCTCCGACGGGAGGCGTACTACTTCGCTCCCCAGAAGATGACGAAGGTGATGAACGAGGGCTGGGCCGCCTACTGGGAGTCAATGATGATGGGCGAAGAGAACTTCGCCGGTGCGAACGAGTTCCTGCATTACGCCGACCACCAGGCCCGGGTGCTCGCCTCCCCAGGGCTCAACCCTTACAAGTTAGGCAAGGAACTCTGGGAGTACATCGAGAACAGCACGAACCGCCGGGAAGTCATCGAGCGCCTGCTCCGCGTCGAGGGGATTTCCTGGCGCAACATAAAGGAGGTCGTCGACTTCGAGGCCGTGGGCGAGATCTTAGAACCCGCTCCGGAGATAAACTCGATCACCCCCGAGACGCTCGACGAGCTCGATCCCGAGGATCCCAGAATCGATAGCGAGGCCCTCGGACGAGCGAAAGCGGGCGAGACAGACATCGAGGCTTACCCCTGGAAGGTACTGACCTACGAGGGGCTGGCCGAGCGGCATTACTCGCTCGCGAAACCCCAGAACCGAGGCTTTCTCGCGCGGACGACCCTCGAAGAGACCGAGCGGATCTCCAGGTATCTCTTCGACGACGCCCGCTATTCGGACGTCGAGACAGCACTGGCCGACGTCGAGTACACCGCGGGCTGGGAACGCATGACCGAGATCAGGGCGAGCCACAACGACGTGACCTTCCTCGATGAGTTCCTCACCGAGGAGTTCATCGAGGCCAACGACTACTTCACCTACGAGTACACCCGCGCGACCGGCGACTACCGGGTGACGAGCGACGACTACGAGGACGTCAAAAAGAAGTTGATGTTGCAGTTCACGAACTTCGGCAAGCCCACGATCGCGGTCTACGACGGCAATTATAACAACCGCAACGAGTTACTGCTGGGTCACCAGTACAACGGCGTCGCACTGAATCTACAGACGGCCCGCGAGACCCTGAAACGAGTGTTCTCGCTCTGGGGACGGCCGGTCAATCTCATGACGATCGTCAAGGAGGTCAACGAGCACGACGTCGAAGTAGCGAAACGACGCAGCCGCGAACCCGAGCCCGAAGAGCGAGGCAAACTCCTCCGCTACGACGGCGAGGAGACCACGATCGAGGACCTCGCCTGGGAGGAAGTCGAGGACCTCGCCGCTACGGACGTCGATTACGACACCAAACCCGACGAGTGGCTGGCCTGAGCTAACCCAGCCCCTCGATTCCGGTCTCGGCTGCTGTACGAGGGCAGTCGCCGTACGCAGGGGGGGGCATACGTCGGATTAAACCGATTCGATCGCGAGGTTAACCCTGTCTTCAACTCAGTTGTGATTCGATCGACCGAACACTTTCCCTCCTTGCCGTCCTCGGCCGGTCGCCCGGGCTTCTTTGGAAGTCGGACGCGGCCGAGACGAGCTAAATATTCGGTTACATTTTTATACGTTTACCGTACTTATCTAGCAGTAACGTGAAATAGATGTCGATCGCACGGTGGAGCCCTCGGAGCGCCCCATGAGTGACCAGCGGGTACTCGACGAGGGGGCGATCCACGACGTCCTCCGCAACGAACGCCGCCGCTTCGCGCTCGAAGAGCTATGCGAGAACGGGAACGTCCTCAGCGTCCGCGATCTCTCCGAACGGGTCGCCGCGCTCGAAACCGGCGAGTCACCAGCTCCCAGGAACATCCGTCAGAGCGTCTACGTCTCGCTTCATCAGACCCATCTGCCGAAACTCGACGAGCTGGGTATCGTCGAGTACGACGCCGACGCCAAAGCGGTCGGGCTTACCGACCGCGTTCGGGAACTCGAAGCGTATACCGACCTCACGGCGACGAAGGAATCCGAGTCGGAACCGGCGTCGAGATCGAGCCCTATGATGTGGTATTACCTCTCGATCTCGCTCGTCGGGTTGTGCCTAACGGGGGCCGTCGCGGTAGGCATACCGGTCGTTGCGGAGGGGGGTTCGGCGGCGATCGCCGCCGTTCTCTTCGCCTCGACGCTCGTGCTCGCGGCCTATCAGGTACGATCGGAGCGGAATCGGGAGAACTCGGATCGAGCGCACGATCGCTTGGAATTCGATCGCGATCGATCCTGAGCTGCGCTCTCTCGGTCTCCCCGCGATTCCGTTCCCGGCCTCGATCCCGCAGGCACGGCCGATTCCCGGGAAGCCATGTCCGCCGAGCCCGTCCGGCGATCACTGGCCGTATCACACGGCACGACCCGAATCATGTCAGACACCACTACGATCGTTTGGTTCCGTGAGGACCTGCGCGTCCACGATAACCGAGCGCTCCTCGATGCCGTCGAAGCGGGCGAGGAGGTCCTCCCGGTCTACTCCTTCGATCCCCGCGAGTTCGATACCGGGATGTTCGACCTGCCGAGGGTCGGTCCCTACCGGGCACGCTTCCTCGTCGAAAGCGTCGCCGACCTGCGTGAATCGCTGCGCGAGCGCGGTGGCGACCTGCTCGTCCGGGAGGGCAACCCCGAGGACGTCCTGCCGGTTCTCGCCGCTGCACACGACGTCGAGACGGTCTTCTATCACACGAAGCCCGCGACCGAGGAGAAAGGCGTCGAGACGGCAGTCACCGACGCGCTCGATACCGAGGGAGTCGAGACCCGTTCGGTGTGGGGCAAAACCCTCTATCACATCGAGGACCTACCGACCTCGGTGTACGGTATGGACGATACCTTCACGCCCTGGCGGAAATCCGTCGAGCGCAACGCCTCGATCCGCGATCGGGTCCCGACACCCGATGACGTCCCTACACCGGAGACCGATGCCGGCGAAATACCCTCGCCCGCCGATCTCGGCATCGAACCGCGAGAGCCCGACGAACGGGGTGTCCTTCCCTTTGAGGGCGGCGAGACCGCGGGCCGAGAGCGAATCGCGAGGTACTTCTGGGAGGAAGACCGCCTGCGCGGATACAAGGAGACCCGCAATGGGCTGCTGGGCCCCGATTTCTCCTCGAAGCTCTCGGCGTGGCTAACCCATGGCTGCCTGTCGCCCCGGTACGTCTTCGAGGAGGTGAAACGCTACGAGGCAGAACGCGTCTCGAACGAGTCGACCTACTGGCTGCTCTTCGAGCTCATCTGGCGGGACTTCCATACCTTCCAGTTCGAGAAGTACGGGGCCGACTTCTTCTCGTCGGGTGGGATCCAGGGCGGGAACCCCGAGTGGCGCGAGGACCGGACGGCCTTCGAGCGGTGGGCGAACGGCGAGACAGGTGTGCCCTTCGTGGACGCGAACATGCGCGAACTCAACGAAACGGGCTATATGTCCAATCGCGGCCGTCAGAACGTCGCTTCCTTTCTCGCCGACTGGCTGGAGCTCGACTGGCGTATGGGCGCGGCGTACTTCGAGGCGAAACTCGTCGATTACGACGTCTGTTCGAACTGGGGGAACTGGGCCTACCAGGCCGGCGTCGGCAACGACTCGCGGAACAACTACTTCAACGTCGTCTCACAGGGCGAGCGCTACGATCCCGGCGGGGAGTACGTCCGGCACTGGATCCCCGAACTCGCCGGCCTGGGCGAGAACATCCACGACCCCTGGACGCTCCGCGAGGACGAGCAGGCGACGCTGAGCGCCGAGCCCGACGAGGAGTACCCGGGGCCGATGATCGATATGGACGCTGCCCACGAACGGCTCCGTAACCGGTAGCGGAGCCGTCTGACCCGACTCCCGTTTTCGTGTGGGAGAACCCCGGCAGGCGGTCCTGAGGTGTGCCGGCGGCTCGGAGGGAAGCGACACCGCGAAGCGAAGAGGGGAAGGGGGGAGGGGGGAGCGTAGGCGAGAGGGGAAACCGCATCCCCGGACTACGCAGTGAAGCGTGCCACCGACCGGCGTGTGCGGTCAGCGGCCTGCCCACGCTCCAATTTCAACTTAGACCAGACTGGAATAAACCTTGTGCCCTCCGCTGACCGATCGCTACCGATTCCGGCGCTGGCGACAGCGATTCAACTCGTTCGGATCGACTCGCCGTCGTAGATCGCCTCGATGCGATCGTCGAACCGGGAGCGAAGATTACGACGTTTCTTGTTCATCGAGGGCGTTAACAGGCCGTTCCCGGGGGTCCACTCGGTCGAGACGAGTTCGAAGCGCTCGATCCGTTCGTGGTCCGCGAGGTCTTCGTTCACCCGCTCCACTTCCTCCCGTACCCACTCACGAGCCCGCTCGTCCCGACGGATCGCCGCACGATCGGCCGGTAGGTCGATGCCCTCCTCGGCCGCCCAACTACGGAGCGCGGCGAAGTTCGGGACGATCGGTGCGCCGAGGAACTTCCGGTCGTTCCCGACTACCATACACTGATCGACCCGTCGGCTCGTCGCGAACCGCCCTTCGATGGGTTCGGGGGCGACGTTCTCGCCCGTCGAGAGGACGAGTAGCTGCTTGAGTCGGTCCCGGTAGACCAGATAGCCGTCGGGCCGGCGCTCGATCAGATCGCCGGTCCGGAACCACCCTTGATCAGTGAACGCCCGCTCGGTCGCGTCCGGACGATCCCAGTAGCCATCGGAGACGTTCGGCCCCCGGACGAGTAACTCGCCCCGTTCGACGCCGGTGACAGCCGGTCCCTCACTGAGTGCCGCCTCGTCCAGTCGCGCGTCGTCGAGGTCCACTTCGACGTTCCCGAGGGGCAGGCCGATGGTCCCCGGCCAGGGGGCTTCGGGGGGATTGACCGAGACGACCGGCGCGGTCTCGGTCAGCCCATATCTCTCGAAGATCGGCAAGCCCGTCCCCGCGAACAGCTCGGCGAGCTCCGGCGAGAGGGTGCCCCCGCCGCTGATGAAGAACTCGATCCGCCCGCCGAGGGTCTCCCGTGCCCGCTCGAAGACCAGCCGATCGGCGATCGCGTGCCGGACACGAAGGGAGGCGCTCGGACCGTCGCTGTGCTGGTAGGCTCGACCCACGTCGAGTGCCCGCTCGAAGACTCGCTTCCGAGGGCCATCGCCCGCCTCCTCGACCATCGAATCGAAGATTCGCTCGTAGACCCGCGGGACGCTCGTCGCGGTCGTCGGCCGGACGAGTTCGATGTCCTCGCCGATCGTATCGGCGCTCTCGGCGTAGGCAACGGTCGCCCCCGCGGCGAACATGGTGAAATGCCCGGAGGTCCGCTCGAAGACGTGGGCGAGCGGGAGAAAGGAGAGGCTGCGGGTACCCTCGTCGAGGGTCGGGGTGTCACCGGGTTTGTCCGGCCGCGGGCCGAACCGGCGATAGATCCCCTCAACGTTGGCCCGGAAATTGCGGTGGGTGAGACGGACGCCTTTGGGTTTCCCGGTGGTTCCGGAGGTGTAGATGAGGCTCGCGAGGTCCTCGGGGTCGCGTGCGTCGAGCCACCCGTCGTAGCTCTCACGATCGAAAGCCGACGCCCCCCGGTCATGGACCGCTTTGAGGGAGTGAACCGGAAGAGGTGCTGCGGCGAAGCGTTCGTCCTCGATCGCGTCCATGACGACGAGGAACTCGACGTCGATATCGCCCGCTTCGATCGCGGCGAGCGCGCGCTCGGCCAGCGCCCCGCTCCCACAGACGACGCCGCTCGCGTCGGGATCGTCGAGCAGGTACTCGACCTGTTCGGTCGAGGAGTCGGTATAGACCGTCGTCACGACCGCACCGGCGGCCAGTAGGGCCAGATCGCACTGGGCCCACTCCATGCGGGTGTCGGCGTAGATCCCGACTCGGTCGTCGGCTTTCACCCCCAGATCCCGGAACCCCGCCGCGAGGTGCCGGACGATCTCACGGAGCCCTCGGTAGGTGAGCGTCCGGTACTCGCCGGGCGGCGCGCTTTCGAGTACCGACCCGGCCAGCGATCGGTCGTAGACGCCGCCCTTGTAGCCCTGGGCCATCCGGTCGGCGTGTCGCTCGGCGCTTTCGTCGAAGAGTTCCGCGAGCGTGCCCTCGCCGGAAGCAGGGTCGGTGTGTCGGCGCTCCGCTCGCTGCCCCTCGGTTCGTTCCATACGTACGCTCGACCCCGGGCGAGTATACGTCCACCGGCGACCTCGATGCCACCAGTCCTGCCGACTCCACGGCGATCGACGCCCGACAGTCACGGCGAGAGCCATGTCGAGCGCAACACGTCCGCAGTACGGTAGTCGATCAGACCGGTCGGACCGATCAAACGTTCTTGCCCGTCCGATGCGTCCACCGGAGGAGACATCCATACAGCGCTCGCCCGTGGCGATGGAGTCGGGCCAGGACGATCGATCGTCGCCGGTGGGCCCCTCCTTCCGGGGTCCACCGATCGAGGATCTGACAATCATAGCCCTCTCGCTCTACTTGCTTGAGGTAGCCACGAACCGTCTCCTGGGGCAGGAGCCGATAGGGCTCGCTCGGATACCGGTCTCGGCTCCCGTCTTCGAGCGGGACGTCGATTCGGTGATGGCGGCGGTCGTAGTGGCCCCGGTAGCCATCGATCAGCTCGACGAGGCGTCTGCGATCCTCGCGGAGCGAGCCGGACAGTCGTCGAAGATGGGAGGGCTTCGTTCACGTGTCACTTGAGGGCTCATCTCGCGTTCCCTCGTCGCTACGAGCGGATAGGTACCGGATAAGCATCGTCGCCGCTCGCCACGGTGAGTTCCGAACTCCGAGGAACTGCCCGGTGTCAGTTCATGTCTATCACTTGTCCGAAACCACTCTCGATCCCTTCGCCCAAAATGCTCGGTCGGGGATTCGAACCCCGGTCGTGGGCTCGAAAGGCCCGCATGATTGGCCGGACTACACCAACCGAGCGGCATCTACACGTCCGCGGTATCGACACATAAGCGCTGTCCTTCGTAGTCGGTCTCGCTCTTTCCGGTCGTTCCAACGGGTGAGTAACCCCAGCCTCGAACTCGACCAGTCCATGGTCGGCTCGAACGTAACACCGCCGGCAGAGGAGCACGAGGTTGCTCTCGCGGTATGCGTCAGATAGATTCTGTACGTCGAATCATGGAAATCATGTGCAAAACCGTGCTCTCCGTGTGCATCGAAACCAGTGACGACTACGACTGGCGCTCAGGGCTGTACGACGACGTGGAAACGCTCCTCGGGGAAAGTACCCGGTCGAGGGCGATCGACGCCTCGTGTCTCTTCACTCGCTGGATGCTCCCGGCGCTCGATGGCCGGCGAGCACCCCGAAATGACCGAGGTGCTCTCGACGCCGACTGTCGATGTCGAGTACCGCGTCGAGACAGGTGTGAACGTCCGATAAGCGTTCATACTTGCTCTGCCCGCGCCGAGTAAAGAGGCAGTTGTTCAACCAGCAAAACAATTGTAGGAGACCAACATATTGGAGCGTATGGATCAGAACCAATCTTCCAGTGTTGCTCTCACTCCCGATGGCGATCACGATCACCGCGATCTGATCGGTCAAAACTACATCCTTGCCCTTAGTACCATGCTTATCGGGACAACCCAGGTGCTGTTAGGGATGGCCATCCTCCCTCCGTTCTCGGGATACACACTGTCCTTCTGGTCGAGCCTCTTCTTAGCGGGCGGTGGCTGGTTATTCATCGGTATCGGCTTTAACACGTTCCGGGGCAGGGAGGCGTTCGATGACGGCTGGGTCGAAAGCGAGCAGTTAGATCGGCTACGGACGGTCATCGTGTTCATGGTTGCCGTCGGACTGGCCGCTGGTGCCGCTTACACCTTACTCACATAGTTCGGCGGAAGGATGAAATCGGACCCTTACGTGTAGTAAGGGTCGCTTATAGTGGTGTAGCTTCCGCTGCTCATGATTAAGAACTATGCTATTTCTCGTATCGACTTCTTTACTAGTGCAACTGGATCGCGCTTGCTCCCCCTCAGAGATAGCCGAACTGGAAGACGATCACGAACCCGGCGAGCACGAACGCGCCATACAGCAGGAGGTTCGTCCGGATCAGCGCCAACGCTCCTCGCACGGTCGCTCGCTCGCGGCCCCGCCTCCTGGCACCCGCAACGCGGCGATGGAGAACGGTGTGAGTAACGGCGTAGCCGACGACCGCGACCGTAAAGACCCCGAGCGTCCCCAGAACGAGGATCGCGATTCCGAGAACGACGCCGGCCGCGACGGCGAGAACGGCCAGTACCAGCGTGAGGTTCATCCCGATGGTTAGATACTGGGCGGTCTGGAGGTCGGAATCGATACTCCCCGATCGCGTCTCGCTCGACATACGCGTTCATAGACCGCGAGATAAAAAGCCTCTCCGGAGTCGTTTCGTCTCGATTCATCCCGGTTCGTCTCGGGTTGTTACTACTCCCCTTCGAACTCGGGATCACGATCGCTCACGAAGGCGTCGATGCCTTCCATCAGGTCCTCGGTGTGCATGACGTGGCCGAAGCCCTGGGATTCGATCTCCAGACCGGCCTCGGTGCTCTCCCGGCCACGCAGCATGGCTCGCTTGATGAACTCCTGGGGGATCGGCGGGCCCGAAGCGAGATCCGCGGCTAGCCCCTGTGCGCGATCGGCGAACTCGCCGTTCTCGACGACGCGGTTCACGAAGCCGAACTCGCTCATTTCCGCGGCGTCGTAGCGCTCACCGGTGAGGATGATCTCCTTTGCCCGTCCCTCGCCGACGACGTGCTGGAGACGCTGGGTTCCCCCCCACCCGGGCAGCAACCCGAGATTCACCTCGGGCTGGCCGAAGGTCGAGCGCTCGGTCGCGACTCTGAGATCGGCACACGTCGCCAGTTCCATCCCGCCGCCGAGACAGTAGCCGTCGATCGCCGCTACTACTGGTTTCCCACACGACTCCAGTTTTCCGAAGGTATCCTGGCCCTTCCGCGAGAGCGAAATGCCGTCGAGCGGACTCGCGCTGCCGCCCATGCCCTGGACGTCCGCGCCCGCCGAGAAGGCCCGGTCGCCCTCCCCTTCGAGCAGGAGACACCGTACCTCAGCGTCGGCTTCGAGGTGGTCGATCGCTTTCGCCAGTTCGTCGAGCATCGTCGGGCTGACCGTGTTCATCCGCTGGGCGCGATCGAGGACGATCTTCCCGACCCGGTCACCGGGATACTCGATGCGGATCATCTCGAAGCTCATCCCCTCGCTTTCTTCGTCGCTATCGTGAAAGCCCCCCTCATCGGCGCGTTCTTCGAGGTAGGCGGCCGGTTCGTAGCGCGGCGCGCCGGTCTCGTCCTGTAGTTCGACCAGCGTCTCCTGTAGGGTATCGAGACCGGTCGAATCGGCCATTTTTGCGGGTCCGTCCGGGAAGCCACCGCCGAGCAACACGGCCTGATCGACATCGCCCGCGGGCGCGACCTCCTCACCCACCAGCTTCGCGGTCTCGTTCGCCATCACCGCGAGCAGCCGATGTTCGATCCCCTCGCTCACCTCGTCGGTCGGAATATCGACCCCGCCGTTCTCGTAGTCGTAAAAGCCCGCGCCGCTCTTCCGGCCCAACTGGTCGTTCTCGACTTTCCGTTCGAGCAGGGGGCAGGGCTCGTAGGCCTCACCCAAGGTCTCGTTGAGGTACTCCAAGACGTCTAGGGTGACGTCGTTGCCGACCTGATCGGCGAGTTCGAACGCGCCCATCGGCAGCCCCATGCCGAACTTCGTGGTGCTATCGATCTCGGCGATCGTCGCCGCGTCGGTCTCTACCATCCAGGCCGCCTCGTTGAGTAAGGGGACGAGGATGCGGTTGACGATGAACCCCGGGCTGTCCTTTCGCACGCGGACGGGGGTCTTCTCGAACTCGGCGGCCAGCGCTTCTGCGATCTCCAGGGTCTCCTCAACCGTGTGTGCGCCCGTAATCACCTCGACGAGGGGCATCCTGACGGCGGGGTTGAAGAAGTGCATTCCACAGAACTTCTCGGGGCGGTCGGTCGCCTCCGAGAGGTCGCTGATCGACAGCGAGGAGGTGTTCGAGGCGACGATCGCTCGCTCGGGGAGGTGGGCTTCGAGGTCGGCGTAGACCTCGCGTTTGATATCCATCCGTTCGGGGACGGCCTCGATGACGAAGTCGGCCTCCGAGACGGCTTCTTCCATATCGACCAGGGGCGTGACCCGCTCGGCGGCCGCATCGGCTTCCTCGGCCGTGAGCTGGCCGCTATCGGCGAGTTTGCCTAAGCTCCACTCGATATCGTCGTAGCCGCTCTCGACGAACTCCTCCTCGATATCCCGCATGGTGACTTCATAGCCTGCTAGTGCCGCGACTTCGGTGATACCATGCCCCATGTTGCCTGCGCCGAGCACCGCGATCGTGTCGACGTCTTCGAGTTGCATTATATCATCCCTACACTCTTTCCCGCGGGTTTCAAGCGTTTCGGTACTGACGTTCGAGGGTTCCGCCCAGCCTCGCCGTCACGCCAGTCGATTACGTATCGCCGAGCGCAACCGGGGGAAAGAGTCGGTCGAGATCCGGGTCGGATTCGAGCAGCCGATACTGCACTCGCCGATCGTCCCCGTCTCCCGGTTCCCGTTCGACGACCTCGCCGGTCAGGTGATCGAGGTGGGCGAAGGCCTCGCCGGGCCCGTGGAGGATGTGGATCGCAGAGAGGTCGCCGAAGAGATGCGCGCTCACTGTCCAAGCGTCGGCCGGCCCGTGCTCGCGGAGCACCTCGAGTACGTTCTCGGTACGCTCGCGGTGGTGGGTCGCGATCTCGATCGCCCTGTCGGTCGGTTCGGAGATCGGGTCCCGATGGCCAGGCCAGGCGATCGAGAAGTCCCGGTCGGCGATCCACGAGAGCGTCTCCAAGTACTTCCCGAGGGACCGATCGACCCGGACGTCAGCGCCGCCGACGTTCGGCGTGTAGTGGGGCAGTAGCGCGTCGCCGCTGAACAGCTCAGCCCTCTCGTGACTCTCCCCGCCGCTCTCTTCGTTCTCATCCGTTTCATCGGTCTCGTCCATCGAGTTGCCTTCGAGACCGCTCGTGCCGGCGAGCGCAAACCCCGACAATCCCCTCGTATGACCCGGCAGGTGGAGGGCTTCGAGGTCGTGCTCGCCGGCCTGGAAGCGATCGCCGTCCTCGAAGGTAGTCACGTCGGCCGGGTCGCCACGCGCGTCGTCGAAACCCGACATGAATTCGAGTAGCTCCGCCCGCGGGCCGGCGGGCATCCCCCACTGCTCGAAGCGCTCGCGCTGGCGTGCCTCCATCGCTTCATGAGCCTCGCGGTCGCCTTCGATCAGCGCGGCGTCGGCCGCGTGGGCCCGGATCGTCGCGCCGCTCTCGGCTTGAATCCAGCCGGCGAGCCCGGCGTGGTCCTCGTGCCAGTGGGTAAAAAGCACCTGCTCGATATCACCGACCTCGATGCCGGCATCTTCGAGCCCGGCAACGAGTTCCTCGCGGGTCTCGGGGGTCGCGACCCCGGTATCGACGAGCGTCAGCGGGCCATCCGACTTTCCCCCGCCCTCCTCGTCCTTATCGGCTCCCAGCAGATAGGCGTCGTTCAGTCCCTCGAAGACCGTATTTCCCAACCTGATTCGATACACGGTCGCTTTCGGAGCGGTGGTGGCATGTGAATTGCGTCCGGCACGGACGCGTCAATCGATCGATTCCCGGCCCCAGCCACCGACCGCTAGCCCCCGGTCATGCGTCGCCGGTTCTCAGTCGTCGCCCGCCGCCTCGCTGGTGCCCGCTTCGCCGGCCTTCCCGGCGTGCTCGCGTGCCTGCGTGCGAAGTTCCTCGCCGATCGCCGGCACGTCTTCGGCACTGATCTCCCCGCCCGCTGCCTCGATCTCCTCCTTGGACATCGGGAACTTGCGGATATCGTAGTGGATCGAGATGCCCGCTTTCGCGCCCTCGCCCATCGCGACGGGAATCTGGTTGTGCCCGGCAATGAGATCGCCGACCGCATAGACCCCGCCGACGGAGGTGCGGCCGTGGTCGTCGACCGCGACCGTGCCGTCGTCATTGGTATCACAGCCCAGCGACGCGGCGAGTTCGTTATTGTAATCCGAACCGTACATCGGGAACCCGCCCCTGTACTCCCGCCGAGAGCCGTCCTCGAACTCCAGGGACTCCAGCCAGCCGTCATCGCGCTTGTTCATTCCCGCGAGCTCCTCTTCGACGATATCGATCGGGTGGGCCCGGACCTGCTCGTCGGTTCCTTCCGACCACTCGATCTCCTCGCCGCGGGTGAGGATGTCGACCTCGGGCGTGAAATTGAGCATGATCATTGCGACGTGAGCGGTTGCCTCGCCCGTACCCATGACGAAGACCGGCTCGTCGACGAACATGTACGCATCACAGTGCAGACACCAGTGTAGGCCCCGACCCGTCCGGGGGAGTGGGGGGTCCGGGCGTACATCCGAAAAGCCCGTTGCGAAGATCACCTGTTTGGCGAGGACCTCGGTGTCGCCCGCAGTGAGGTGGAACAGGTCGTTCTCGCTGTCTTCGCTGCCCTCGCCCTC
>PXRA01000087.1:2913-25903 GCA_003021725.1 Halobacteriales archaeon QH_8_64_26 | reverse complement strand
CGCGTCCAGGCCGACGCACGGTCGTTCCCGCTTGCTCACCCTCTATATCGATCGAGGCGAAGACGGAAGCACCAAACTGTACTGGGGGTCCTCGGGCGCGATCCGGACAACGGCGGCGATACCGGGATAATCAGGACCGAAGGCGGTAGTGTAGCTATACGATGAACCGATGTCGACTCCTGAGACGACGTGGGTCGGCGCGGTACCTTAAGTAGGGGGCGCTCCTACGTCGGGTAGACCATGGCAGACCAGACCAGTGACAGTTCGACGATGAGCCGCGACGAACTCGGGGAGTACCTGCGCGATCTCGCCAAGGAACTAGAGGGTGAGGGCGAAGCGAACGTTACCGTCGGGAACAAGACGGTGACGCTCGATCCGGGCGCCGAGATCGATTGTGACGTCGAGGTCGACGAACGCTCACCGATGGTCGGCAGCGACGTCGAGGGGATCATCGTCGACCTGAACTGGAAACCACAGGGATAGACAACAGCGAGACGACATGCGAGAACCGGTGTCGAACGAACGAGCGACGGTTCGGCTGATCGAGGCAGGCGCGGCGGTGAGAAATACATGAACTGGTCGCAGCGGGTTTCGCTGCCGCCACGATTCGTCGACTGGTCGATCTTCCTGTTGCTCGCGATCGAACTGGCGAGCGGGCTGATAAGCCTCACTACCGGACGGCCCGGCGGCCGAGCCGTGTTCGTTCTCCACTCG
Source organism: Halobacteriales archaeon QH_8_64_26 (assembly GCA_003021725.1). Classification (GTDB taxonomy): domain Archaea; phylum Halobacteriota; class Halobacteria; order Halobacteriales; family Halococcaceae; genus PXQR01. Next base: position 25,189 of record PXRA01000087.1, on the reverse strand, counting down.
GTCGTCGGTTTAGCCCTCTGTGTGCTCGTCTTCGAGAAACTCAGGCGGGTCCGCAAGCGCGTGAGCCGGCCCGGTGCGTGGGATCAGGCGACTCCCGTGTCGGTACTGCTTGCGGTCGTGACCCTCGGGGCGCTCGGCTCGGGGATCGTCTGGGTGCTTGGAGGGAGCCTCGCGCTCGGTCCCTGGGGACTGCTCAACCTGCATATCGGACTCGGCTTGCTTCTCGTCCTCGTCGTAGCGATTCACCTCTATCACCGGTGGCGACCCCCACAGCGGAGCGACTTCGAGGGCCGACGAACCGTGCTGTCATATCTCCTACTGGTCGGCGTTGGAGCACTTACCTGGCGGCTCCAGAGCGTGTTCAACGAGTGGGTAAACACCCCGGGAGCCGAGCGACGCTTCACCGGATCGCGCGAGGAGGGTACCGACGCGGGCAACGAGTTCCCGGTGACGAGCTGGGTAGCCGACGATCCCGATCCGATCGCGATCGAGGAGTGGGAGCTGACGGTCGCCGGCGAAGTGAAACGGGACCTCGCGCTCGACTACGAGGCGATCGCTGCCGAGGGGATCGTCACCGAGGAGGTCGGCAGCGGGCGAAACGAGGGTGCGGGGAGCAGCGACGATGGGCGGCTCCGGGCGACCCTCGATTGCACGAGCGGATGGTACTCGGTCCAGGACTGGCGTGGCGTGCGGGTCGGCGACCTACTGGAAGCCGCCGGGACGGCCGAGAGCGCCCGGTGGGTCTCCTTCCGGTCGGTGACGGGCTATCGCTGGAGCCTGCCGATCGAGGAAGCCCGCGAAGCGCTGCTGGCGACGGGCGTCGGCGGGGAACGGTTGACCCACGGCCACGGCTTTCCCTTGCGGCTCGTCGCGCCCGGCCGCCGGGGGTTCCAGTGGGTCAAGTGGGTAACCGAGGTCGAAGTACGCGAACGAAAGGACCCTGGCCAGTGGCTCGCGGTGTTCGTGAGCGGGTTCGATAGCGAGGGCGACGGCAAGAACAGCGAGAACGGGTAATAGCGGACGAAAAACACGGGTGAGCCGGCCTCGATCGGCGACGGGGAACGGAAACGTTCAGGGTTCGATCGGTTCGCCCTCCTCGGTCGGCGGGGCGATGTGATCGACGTATTCCTCGACCGAGGGATCGCGGACGTGGACCCGGACGGTGATGTCGCCGAGTTCGTCGGGCTCGCCGACGGCGAAGTTGACGACGCCCCGAAAGGCGGGTTGTTTCTTCAGTCGGAACTCGAGGGTCTCGCCCTCCCGCCCGTCGAAGAAGCGATTGCGAGCGGAATCGAGGATCTCCTGATCGTGGAGAAGCTCGGAGAAGCGATCGAGGCTATGGGTCCTCGCGAGGATATCCTCGCCCCTCTGTTCGATCTCGGGACGCTGTAGATCATGCGTATGAAGAGTGGTTCGGGACTCAAGAGCGTGTTCGGTCCGCGACGGCCTCGGGGCCCGCCCGGAGCACGGTCTCGATGCGCTCGCGGAAGGCGGCGAGCGAGTCGGTGTTCGATATCGTATAGTCCGCGCGGGCGATCGCGTCGTCCATGCCGAAGCCCCGTTCGCGGGCGTCGCGCTCTTCGAGCGATTCGCCGCCGTCCTCGGTGGGGGTGTCCCGGCCGCGAGCGGCGACGCGCTCGGCGCGCACGTCGAAGGGCGCTTCGATCGAGAGGAGCGAGAAGGCCTTGCCGAAGGCGTCCTCGAAGCGATCGACTTCCGTGTCCGAGCGGATACCGTCGACGAGAACGGTCTCGGTGTCGGTCTCGGCGATCCGCGCCTCGATAATCGGGAGCGAGCGCTCGGCGATCGCGCCCGGGCCCTGTTCCGCGCGCAGCGCTTTGGCGACCTCTCCGTGGTGGGTCGCCGGGTCGAGACCGCGATCCCGGCACTCCGCGCGGATGACATCGCCCATCGTGACCACCGGAACCCCCAGCTCCCGGGCGACGGCGGCGGCTTCGCTCTTGCCGCTGCCCGGCAATCCGACCGTCGCGATCACGCGCATTCGTTCGTCTCGGCGTACTGGGGAGCGTTCTATAAGCGCTCCGTTCTACGAGGCAGTTGTTGGTCCCCAGTGGAAGTACGGTCCGATCCCGGTCGGTTTTTACTCGCGTGGGGCAAAAGTGCCGATAGGGCACGTAGCTCAGCCAGGATAGAGCGTCGGACTTCTATCCTCGATGCGAGTGCGCGTCGGGGGAAGACATCCGACGGTCATGGGTTCGAATCCCATCGTGCCCGTATACCTTTTTACTCGTTGGGTGTCCTCACGCGCCTGCGGCGCGCTGCGGGCACCACTCCTCGCAAAAATCCGCGCCAAAAAGGCCGCTCGCTCGCCTTCGTTCTCGCGAGTGTAACGAGCGAGAGCAGGGAGCGAGCGGTGAGTGAGCGACAGCGAACGAACGAGAGCGACCGTGGCTCGCTCGCGGAACTGACATGTGTCCGAACAGCACCGCACCCATGAAACCTCAAACGGATACGAATCGAAGGATCGGTATGGCACAGGAATCCATCGCCGTCACTGCTGCCGATCCGGACGCACAGCGGTCCGCCCTGGAGACGCTTCTGGAGGAATATCACGCCTGGCTCGCGAGCGAGGCGCGCGAGTGGGCGGCCGAACAGGAGTCGACGACGGCGGCACTGCCGGAGGAGGGCTACGATCCAACCACGGGGGCAGCCGAGGACATCGAGACCCTCGCCGATCCCGGGAGCGACGTGCGAGGGTTTCTCGCTTCCTACGAGGGAGAGGCTGCCGGCGTGGTACTGCTGTGCGGCGTGAGCGAAGGGATGGCCGAACTCAAGCGCCTCTACGTGCGCCCGACCTGTCGAGAACACGGTATCGGACGTGCGCTCTGTCGAGCGGCGATCGAGGCGGCGGACGAGCGGGGATACGGGACGGTCGGACTTACGACCCCACCCTGGAGCGAGGGAGCACACGCGCTCTACGAGGACCTGGAGTTCGCGTACGCCGACCCCTACCCCGAGACGAAACTACCCGAACACCTCCATGAGGACGCACTGTTCATGCAGCGAGACCTCTCGTCGTAAGCGAGTGAGGAGGAACGCGATGAGCCAGGCGCTATCGAGGCGTTGTGCTCGGAGAAATGCGCTGGATCCGGTCGCCTCCGATCAGGCGCTCGCCGACGCACCGCCGCTCGCGCCCCCGCCGTAGGTCTCTTCGAGGTAGGCGACGATATCGTCGCTCTCGGCCATCCCATCCACGCCGTGCTCGGCGTCGATCAGCACCGGAACGCCGCGCTGACCGCTTACCTCAGCGACCTCGTCGCGCTCGGATTTCGAGGAGGGGACCATGTGGGATTCGTACTCCAACCCGAGTTCGTCGAGCTTGTCGATGACCTTCGCACAGAACGGGCAACCGTCGAGTTCGTACAGTTCCAGATTCGACATCATCGGCGATAGGTGATCGGCACTAAAGAGCCCGGCGGTGGTGTGTGCGCTCGGTACGAACCCGAAAAATACGGCCGGACGCCGGGTAGATCGGAAGCGATCGCCGATCGGCGATCAGCGTTCCGAGGACCCACCGACGACTCGGGAAAGGCCGTCCCGAAGCCGGTGGCGACCGTACAGGAGTTCACCCAGTCCCCACAGCAGCGCCAGCAGGCCGGCCCCGACGAGCGAAACGAACCCCCAGGGAGCAATCCAGATGGGCTTGATCCACTGGGAGGCCCCTTCCCAGCGTTCGGCGAACTCGGTGACCGGTCCACCGACCGGCGTATCGCCGAACGTGAGGGTGAGCCAGGTCGGGAAACTCCGATCCGTGCCCGGTCCAGCCCGCTTCTCGGCCCCGCCCGAGAGCGCGAACGATCCCGTGACGTCCAGTTCCCGCATGGTCGGCCCGCCGGCCTCGTCGCCGTAGGCGAGGCGTTCGGCGTCGTAAGGGGCCCAGGGGGCAAAGAGCTCCCAGACGATCTCCCCGCGGGGCGTGACCTCGATCACGCGCTGGTTGAGCGTATCGACGATCAGCGTGTTGCCATTGGGCAGGCGATCGGCGTCCCGCGGCCAGTTGAGTTGGTCCTCGCCCACGGTCCAGACCCGCTTCCACGAACCGTTCCGGCGGGCGTACTCGACGACCCGATCGTTCTCGCTGTCGGCGACGAGGATCGTCGGCGTGCCGTCAGGACCTTCGAGGTAGGTCGGGTTGTGCTGCTCGTCGAGGATCGTGTGGTTGCCGTCCTCGCCCAAGCGCATGGTAACCCGCTTCGTCGAGCGATTCACCGCGATTACCTGATCGAAGTTCCGCGGCGAGACGAGAAAGGTACCGGGAGCGATCCTATCGACGTCGTTGACGTGGGACCAGTCCTCCGTATTCGAGACGCCGACATCGGTGCTCGGCGGGTAGTGATTCGCGAACTCCCACTCCCAGGTCACCGTGTCAGTCGTGCGATTGTAAATGTAGATCCGTTCGTCGCTACGCGCCCCCGAGGAGTTGCGCATGTTCGCGATAAGTAACTCCTCGCCGTTGATGAGATCGACGTCGTGGGTATCGATGATCGGCAGCACCTCGGTCCAGACCCGCTTTCCCGTCTCGGGGTTTAGCTCGTAGACGAGGGTCCTTCCGGGGGCGGTGTTCACGGCGAGTAAGTTGCCGTTGGGGAGGGGATCGACGTCGTAGAACCAGGAGGCCCCCCTGGCCGAGCCATTGTAGACCCACTCGACCGACCCTCGGGGGCCGACGGCGACCAGCCGGGCGGGCTTTTTCGGATCCGCCTCGCCCTGGAAGTGAAAGCCCTGCATCGAGACGGCAGTGGTGCCGTTCGCGGGCTGTTCGATCGTTCCGGCCCGAAGGTTCGTCGGCTCGTACGCAAGGGTGAGCACACCAGTACTCACGAGCAGGCCCGAGACGACGACGGCGAGGAAGGCCCGAAGCAACCATCGCCGCGAGAGGTCCATATCGGGCGTTCGTCCGGGCGGTCGAAGGTCTTTGCATCGAGAACCGATCTCGGAAACCGAGAGGGCGCAGCGCGACTGCAATAGCGGAATCGATATCCATCGGCGGGGTGGTCTACCATCGCACCCGCGAGCGACCGCAGGGGGCGAGCGGTTTCTTAGTGACTGAGCGAGACGTGGTTCGGGACGGCGTCGCGTCTCGCTGTTGCAACAAACGCGAAGCGTTCGTGGCACAGATCTTTGCTGAGCCCGCAGCGAGTGAGCGAGGGCCTCAGCAAAGGGGTGCGTGTCTAATCGTCGGTAGCCGTAGCGATCCCCTCGTCCTCGCCGAGTCGCACCGCCGTCTTCCGCGTCTCGCCGAACCCGCCGCTGAGGACTCTGGTGAGTGCGTCCTCGACGCGTTCGTCGGTCTCCTCGTAGCGGTCGGGCTCGACTTCGATCACGAAGCCAGTGGTGATGTTCGGCGCGGTCGGCAAGAAGAGCAGGTCGCGGCCGTCCTCGGTCTGCTGGCCGGTTTTGAACGCGGTCATCCGAAGCCCGTCCCAGACTTCGAGCCTGACCGGTTTCTGGAGATCGGCAGTCCCGGTGACGGCGGTCTCGACGGCCATCTTCGAGGCGTTGTAGACCACCCGGAGCCCGGGGAGGTGGTTCATGACCCGATCGAGCTGCTCTTCGATCAACCCACCGACGGCGGTCCGCATTAGATACCCCATCGAGAGCACGAGCAACGCGAAGACGGCGATCGCAGTCGGGACCCGCAAGGCGGGATTCGGGATGTCCTCGATCAGCGGCAGGTGGGCGATGAACCCGAAGACGAGCGCGATGACATACAGCGTCACGATGATCGGCGTGAGAACGACCAGGCCGCTGGCCGCGTCGCGCTTCCAGGTATTCATCGCTTTGCTATTGGGGTCTACACTAATCAGTTTTCTTCCCCCCTCTCGCCGTCCGACCGGCTCCCGGCCGGTCGGTGTCGCTCGATTCGAGGCCCCTCGTCGATCGAAGCTATCCTTTTATTAGCAGCGCCGGGGACCCTCGCTCATGGGACGGTTCCTCTCGACGGTTGCCCGGGCGTTCTGGGCGATGCTTCCCGCCTACGTTCCGAACAACGCCGCGGTGCTCCTCGGCGGCGACAGGCCGATCGACGGCGGGCGCACCTGGGGATCGAACCGCGTGCTCGGCGACGGGAAGACCTGGCGGGGCACGCTTCTCGGCACGGCCTGTGGGCTCGTACTCGCCCTCCTCTTGAATCGCCTCCGCACCTACGTCGGGGCGCCGACCGGCCTCTCCGTGCCCCGCTTCGGCCGGTCGGCGCTTACCCTCCCGCTCGGCGCGATGGGTGGGGACATGGCCGCCTCGTTCTACAAGCGCCGCAGCGGTCGGGATCGGGGCGCGCCGGTGCCCGGACTCGATCAGCTCGATTTCGTTCTCGGCGCGCTTTCGCTTACCGCACTCCTCTCGCCGAAGTGGTTCCGGCGCGTGTTCCGCCTGCCGGTGTTGCTCGCCGTACTCGTACTGACGCCGCTGCTCCACGTCGGGACGAACGTGCTTGCCTACCTGTTCGGGCTCAAGGACGAACCGTACTAGACACCCACTTTTTTGCTGGGGTCCTCGCTCACTCGCTGCGCTCGTTTGCTGCGGGCCCAGCAAAAACCTGGATCAAAAAAGCCGTTCACTCGCGCCTGCGGCGCTCGTTCACGGAGAACCGCTCGCTCGTCTCCGACTCGCTCACGGATGCGGCCGCTAAGTTCCGCTTCCGGTTTCCTGGAACTTTTTCACGTTGACTCGGGTTCCACTGCGCTTATGCTCCGGCCCGCTCGACTCGATTCGATGGCTGATCAGGACCGCGAGGAACTCATCGATGCGCTTCGGGCGGCTGATGCCGTTCGCTTCGGCGAGTTCGAGCTCTCCCACGGCGGGACGAGCGAGTACTACGTCGATAAGTACCGCTTCGAGACCGACCCGGCGTGTCTCTCGCTCATCGCCGAGGCCTTCGCCGCGCAGGCCGAGGAACCGAAACTCGCTGGCGTCGCGCTCGGGGCTGTCCCCCTGGTAGCGGCGACGAGCCTCCTGAGCGAGAGACCCTACGTCGTCGTCAGGAAAGCCGCCAAGGAGTACGGTACTTCGAATCGTATCGAGGGGGAGTTAGCCGAGGGCGAAGAGGTCGTCGTCCTCGAGGACATCGCCACCACCGGGCAAAGCGCGCTCGATGCGGTCGAAGCCCTCCGGGAAGCCGGCGCGCGCGTCTCGCGAGTCCTCGTCGTCGTCGACCGCGAGGAAGGCGCTCGGGAGACCCTCGCCGAACACGACATCGAACTCGAAGCGCTGCTCACCGCCTCGGCGCTGCTCGACGCCGACTGAACGACCGCCTCGGATCGTGTGGCCCGATGCCACGAACGCGCATCGAACCGACACGAAAACGGTTAAGATCGATAGGCGTCTGGACTGCATCATCAGATGGGGCTCGGAGACGCGTCCGCTGACCGGTTCGCGCTCGATGACCACGACACCACGATCCGGCGGGAGGTTCTCGCCGGGCTGACGACCTTCCTCACGATGAGTTATATCGTCGTGGTCAATCCCGCGATCCTCGCGACGGCGATCTCGGTGCCCGGACGCACCGAGGCTCAACTGATCAGCATGCTCGCGGTCGTGACGATCGTCTCGGCGGCGGTCGCGACGCTTACGATGGCTCTGTATGCCAACCGACCCTTCGCCCAGGCACCCGGGCTTGGACTCAATGCCTTCTTCGCGTTTACCGTCGTGCTCACTCTGGGGGTACCCTGGCGGACCGCGCTCGCCGCCGTCGTCGTCGAAGGACTTCTGTTCGTCGTGCTCACCGCGATCGGTGCCCGCGAGTACGTCATCTCCCTGGTGCCCGAGCCGGTGAAGTTCGCCGTCGGCACCGGTATCGGGCTCTTTCTCGCGATAATAGGCTTAGAGGCGATGCGCGTCGTCGCCGGTGATGCGACGACCTTCCTCCAGTTCAATCCGGTGTTCGCCTCCGACCCGGTAGCGATCCTCTCGGTGCTCGGCCTCTTTTTCACCTTCCTGCTCTACGTCCGTGGCACGCGCGGGTCGATCCTCATCGGCATCCTCGCCACTGCCGCGGCGGGCTACGTCGCCTCTCGGCTGGGCTATAGCGCCTTCCCGGCCGAGCAAGCCCCCGAGGGGACCACCCTCGCCGCGGCGGCCCTTACCGCGAACGCACCCTTACAGTACGACCTCGCGGCCTACGACATCACGCCGCTGGTCGGGGCTTTCCTGGAGGGGGCGGCAAACGTCGACGCGCTCACCTTCTCGTTGGTCGTCTTCACGTTCTTCTTCGTCGATTTCTTCGACACCGCGGGCACCCTGGTCGGCGTCTCCCAGGTCGCGGGCTTTCTCGACGAGGAGGGCGACCTCCCCGACATCGATCGGCCGCTGATGGCTGACGCCGTCGGGACGACCGTCGGCGGAATTCTCGGTACCTCGACGGTGACGACTTACATCGAAAGCGCAACCGGCGTCGAGGAGGGCGGCCGCACGGGGCTGACCGCACTGGTCGTCGGACTACTGTTTCTCCTCTCGCTCGCCGCGGTCCCGCTCGCGGCCGCGATTCCGCTGTATGCCTCACACATCGCCTTGGTGGTCGTCGCCGTACTCATGATGCGAAACATCACCGACATCGACTGGGAGGACCTCACACACGCCGTTCCGGCGGGGATGACGATCCTCGTGATGCCGTTCACGTACTCGATCGCCTATGGCATCGCCGCGGGGATCGTCTCCTATCCCGTCGTCAAAACCGCCCAGGGCGACTGGGAAGGTGTCTCGATGGGCCAGTGGCTGCTCGCCGGCGCGTTCGTGCTCTACTTTTTCGTTCGGACGAGCGGCTTGCTCGAAGGACAGCTCTGAGGGGTCGCTCTCTGTAGCCTCGTTCGCGGGAAAGGTGCTCGCCTGCCGGCCGGGGCAGCTTCGTCTCGCTCTCGATGCCGGAAGGCGGGGGGTTCGACGAGGGGCTCAGCGCCGAGCTTGCTCGAGTGCCGCGAGGGCTTCGGCGGCTTCCCGGGTAGCTAGCAGGCGCTCGCGCGTGCGCGAAAGGTCCTCGCTCCGTTCGGCCTCGCTCGACAGGCGGGTGAGCGTGCGCGAGAGCGAGGCCCGGGCCGCGGTGAGGTCGGTGTCGCCGCCCTCCACACCGCCGGTCCGCTTGCGGGCGGCGTCGGCGGCCACGTCGGGGTCGGGGCTCGGCGAGGAAGCCGAGGCAGGGGCGGAAGCCGCGGTCGGTTCGGCGGCAGGGGGCGCTCGATGCTCGCTCGTCGGCTCCGGCTCGGAGGGCTCGGGCGAGGCGTTCGGCTCCGCCGGCGACGACTGGGGATCGGCACTCGCGCCGGGATCGTCGATCTCGATTCGGGTAGAGGAATCACCCACACCGTCGGAGGCCTGGCGGGACGTGTCGGAGTCGGTCCCCGCTTCGGGGCTGGCCGTCGACTCCGGTCGGTCGGCGTCCACGTCCGGCTCCGCTGACTCCGCTGTGGCCGCCCCCTCGTCGCCGGCAGCGTCGACCTCGACCTGGCAGGTCGGACAGAAGGCCTGGCCCTCATAGGTGAAGATCGGGCTGCTACAGGTATCGCAGTGGGTGTTCGTCATCGTCGCGCCCTGCAACAAGAGATTGCTCATGCGTTCGGTGGCCTCGCGTTTCTCCTCGTCGGTCGCGAACTGTTCGCGGAGCTTCTCGCGCTCGGCTTCCTTATCGAAGTCGCTCATGGACGCTGTTTCGGTCGCAGTTCAAAAAAGCCCTGTGGGGTCGATACCGGGAAGAAGGAACGAGACGCGGAACGCCAGCGCAGAAGGGCACCGAAGGGAACGTCGGTAGTCCTCAACGGAGGTTCGTGCTTCGGCGAACCGTTCTTCGACGGCCGTCGAGCCCGAGAAGGGACGAGTCGCCGTTTCGAAGCGCTTTAGCGCCCGTGTGGGCTGTGGCGTGACATGGCGAAAGTCAGCGTGGTCGGCGCAGCAGGCACGGTCGGCGCAGCGGCGGGCTATAACCTCGCGCTCCGGGACGTCGCCGACGAGATCGTCTTCGTCGACATCCCCGACAAGGAGGACGAAGCGATCGGGCAGGCCGCGGATACGAACCACGGGGTGGCCTACGACGCGAACACGACGATCCGGCAGGGCGACTACGAGGACACCGCCGGTTCGGACGTTGCGATCATCACCGCCGGCATCCCCCGCTCGCCGGGCCAGAGCCGTACGGATCTCGCTGACGACAACGCCCCGATCATGGCCGACATCGAAAGTAGTCTCGCCGAACACACCGAGGAGTTCGTCTCGGTCACGACGTCGAACCCCGTCGATCTCCTCAATCGGCACCTCTACGAGGCCGGCGACCGCTCGCGCGAGCAGGTGATCGGCTTCGGCAACCGGCTCGATTCCGCCAGGTTCCGGTACGTGCTGGCGAGGCGCTTCGAGACTCAGGTCAAGAACGTCGAAGCCTCCATCCTCGGCGAGCACGGCGACGCCCAAGTCCCGGTCTTCTCGAAGGTGCGAGTCGACGGCGGCGATCCGGACTTCTCCGAGGAGAAACGCGAGGACATCCTCGGCGAGCTCCAGAACAGCGCGATGGACGTCATCGAGCGCAAGGGCGCGACTCAGTGGGGGCCAGCTTCCGGTGTCGGTCACATGGTCGAGGCGATCCTGCGGGACACCGGGACCGTGCTTCCAGCCTCGACGGTCCTGGAAGGGGAGTACGGCTACGAGGACGTCGGGGTCGGCGTTCCGGTCAAGCTCGGTGCGGAGGGCATCGAGGAGGTAGTCGAGTGGGACCTCACCGAGTTCGAACGCGAGCAACTGGGCAGTGCGGTCGATAAGCTCGGCGACCAGTACGAGGACATCGAATAAGACCAATCACGACCACGGATCGACCGTCGGCAGTTCTTCGCTTCGGATGCCGAAGTAAAGAGAAAGGACGCGAACGGCGAAAAGGAAGGAACCCATCTATCGGTCTCAGGGGACGAGCTGTTCGCCGTCGTCGTCGTAGACGGTGATCGCATCGACCGGACAGACCCGGGCGGCGAACTTCGCGTCGAGTTCCTCCTCCGAGGGTACGTCGGCGACGAACGTGTCCGAGCCGGTTTCCTCGCTGTCGAGAAGCACGGCCTTGCCGGCGTCCTCGTCCTTCTCGAAGCCGTCCCACTCGGCGACACACTGAAACATCCCGATGCAGGTATCGCGGTCGAACTCGACTTGCATACATATACCGTGGGACGCGAGCGGGAAAAGGGGTGGCGTCCGTCGGCTGACCCACGATCGAACTCGTCCGCGCTATCGGCGACGAAGGTCTCGGCTATCTCCCGACCGATGCCACTTGACCCGCCGGTGATCACGGCCGTGTGGTCGGCGACGCTCGATTGGTCATGGATCGTCTCGGTCGAAGGGATCGACCCGTTCGTCATCGAAGGGCGGGTAGTAGAGTCGGCCGAAAGGGGGTAAGAACGCGGCATGCGCAACAGGCTTATCCGTTCGATCGGAGAGAGTTGTCTGGCGGGTATCGCTCACGAAAAGAGGCTTCGAACTGACTATGAGTACTTACGATAAAACGTTCATCGCGATTGACGGTATCAACGGCGACCACCTCGACGAGGATGGAGTCTCTACCCTTATCTCGGGGATCCACGATGCTGTACTCGAAGACACCGACCGCACGCCTCAAGAAGTCGGAGCCTACACACCCGACGACGCTGATATCGACACGATATATGTCGGTATCACTGGATTCACACAGGATGCACTAACCGACCAGGAAGGGCGGGAGCTAACGGAATACGTCTTCACTCTGCTTCGAGAGGATCTCGGTCTCGTTCCCACCGAAACCGCTTTGATTGTCGACTGTGACTCCGAGATGAGCGACAATTTTCGTGAACTCTCGCTGTTAGAGCACTAGCAAAACCGACGACGAGTCAGCGGCGGTCTCCTCCTTTCGATGAAAGACTGTTCACTTCTGGCGTAGGTGCGACAGTTTAAACCCTGAGACCGCCGAAACCGACCCAATGGACGTCTCGGAGCTGTCGTCGGTACCGGAATGGCTCCCCACGGATCTCAAGGCCAGCGGCGTCGAGGAACTCTACCCACCCCAGGCCGAAGCCGTCGAGGCCGGCGTCACCGAGGGGCAAAGCGTCGTCGCAAGCGTCCCGACCGCCAGCGGCAAGACCCTCGTCGCCGAACTCGCGATGCTCGCAACGGTCGCCCGGGGCGGGAAGGCCCTCTATATCGTTCCCCTGCGCGCGCTCGCGAGCGAAAAGCAACGCGAGTTCGAACGCTTCGAGGAGCACGGCCTCTCGGTGGGAGTCTCGACGGGCAACTACGAATCCGAAGAGCGGTGGCTCGCGACCTGTGACGTGATCGTCGCCACCTCGGAGAAGGTCGACTCGCTGATCCGCAACGGCGCGCCCTGGATCGACGAGCTATCCTGTGTGGTCGCCGACGAAGTCCATCTCGTCGACGATCCCTCGCGAGGTCCAACCTTAGAGGTGACCCTCGCGAAACTGCGGCGGACGAATCCCCGGATCCAGGTCGTGGCCTTGTCCGCGACGATCGGCAATCCCGAGGAACTCGCCGAGTGGCTCGACGCCGAACTGATCGATTCCGAGTGGCGGCCGATCGACCTCCGGCGCGGGGTGCATTACGGGCAGGCCGTCCACTTGGAGGACGGCAGCCAGCAGGAGTTGAGCGTCCAGGGCAACCGACGCCAGACCGCCGCGATCGTTGCCGATACCCTCAGCGAGGGCGGGTCGACGCTCGTGTTCGTCAATTCTCGACGGAATGCCGAGGCCGCCGCCCGCCGGCTCGCCGACGTGGTGAGCGAGGGTCTCGCCGAGGGCGAACGGGCCCGACTGGCGGACCTCGCCGAGGAGATCCGGGACGTCTCCGATACCGAAACGTCCGACGATCTGGCCGAAGCGGTTCGTCGGGGCGGTGCCTTTCATCATGCCGGTCTCACCGGAGAACACCGCTCGCTCGTCGAGGACGCCTTCCGCGAGCGGGATCTGAAGGTGATCTGTGCGACGCCGACCCTGGCAGCGGGGGTCAACACCCCGAGCCGACGCGTCGTTGTCAGGGACTGGCGGCGTTACGACGGATCGGCCGGCGGGATGGCACCGCTCTCGACGCTTGAGGTGCATCAGATGTGTGGCCGGGCGGGCCGACCGGGCCTCGATCCGTACGGGGAGGCCCTGCTGCTCGCGAAGAGCCACGAGGAACTCGAGGAACTGTTCGATCGCTACATCTGGACCGGGCCCGAGGGGGTGCAGTCGAAACTCGCCGCCGAGCCCGCGCTCCGGACCCACGTGCTCGCGACGGTGGCCTCGGGGTTCGCTGACTCCAGGTCGGGTCTGCTTGCCTTCCTCGAACGGACGTTGTATAGCACGCAGACAACCGAGAGCGGCCGCCTCGAACGAGTCGCCGATACGGTACTCGAGTATCTCGAAGCGAACGACTTCCTCGAACGCGACGGCGGTAGCCTCGAAGCGACCGACCTCGGCCATACGGTCTCGCGGCTCTACCTCGATCCGATGAGCGCCGCCGAGATCGTCGACGGCTTGGAGTCCTGCGAGCAGCGTCCGACGGCGCTTGGACTCTATCAGCTCGTCTGTCGGACGCCGGATATGTACCAGCTGTACCTGCGCTCGGGCGAGGACGAGAAATTCACCGAACTCGCCTACGAGCGCGAACCCGAGTTCCTGGGCCGGATGCCAAGCGAGTTCGAGCAGGACTTCGAGGACTGGCTCGCGGCACTCAAGACCGCGAAGCTACTGGAGGACTGGGCGAACGAATTAGAGGAGGATCGCATCACCGATCGCTACGGGATCGGGCCGGGGGACATCCGGGGGAAAGTCGACGCCGCCCAGTGGCTGCTCGGGGCCGCGGAGAGCTTAGCGAGCGAGGTCGGCCTGGAGTTTGCGCCCGCGATCCGGGAGGCCAGGCGGCGGGTCGAGGACGGGATCCGGGAGGAACTCATCGACCTCGCGGGCGTTCGTGGGGTGGGCCGCAAGCGCGCTCGTCGGCTTTACGACGCCGGGATCGGGACGCGATCGGAGCTACGCGAGGCCGAGAAGTCGGTCGTACTCGGCGCGCTCAACGGACGCCGGGGGACTGCCGAGAACGTGCTGGAAAACGCCGGGCGAACCAATCCATCGATGGAGGACATCGAGGCGGCGAATGTGGCGACGAACGGCGGGGCGGCCGGCGAGTCGGGCGGTCGTCCAGCGGACAGGGCAGGCGAGCGGGACGAGGAGGACCAATCGAACCTCGGGGACTTCTGATGGAACTAGTAGAGGGCGCGGGACGGATCGAGGACGTCGATCGCCTGATCGAGCGACTGGGCGAGATCGGGCGAGAACAGGGCTGTGTGGTCGCGGCCTTCGATGGGCGCTACCTCACCGGCCGCGAGCACCTCGCCCAAGCGACCGTCCTCGCCGATCGAGCCTTCGAGCGGGGCGAGAACGTCGCGAACGCGCGCGCGATCGAAGTCCTACTCTATGCCGCCGGTCGCCGGCAGATCGACCAGGCTCTGGAGGTCGGCGTGTCGGCGGGCGAGGGGCCGATCGTCGTCGCTATCGATCGGAAAAACGACCGGCGGAACGGCGGGAAGTCGGGAGGAGACGACCGGGAGCAGGAAGCAGCGGCGGCCGTCGAGCGGGCGCTCGCGCCGGACTTCGAGCGGAGAGAGGTGCTCGGAGAGTTCGACGAGGCGCTCGTCCGGGACTGCTTCGAGATCCCCGAGCGGGAGCTAAGGGCGACCGACGCCGGGCTCGCGGAACTGGTCGGGGAACGCGTCGCGTTGCTCGACGTCGAGAAGTGATTTTCCGTCCCAGGGGATCGGGTGGGTGGCCGGCCACGTTCGATAGAGCGGTGCGAGTACCGTGTGGATGCCACCCTACGCTATGGACACTACCACGTGAGGAGCGCCTGCGACCATCCCCGTCGAGGCGCGACGATGTTCTCGGGAGCTCGTGATGGATGGTAAAGAATGGTTGTGAATGGTAGAGAGGGGTAAGGTTTATATGCGCCGGACCAGTACATGGTGATACAGATGACCGAGGACGACGAGAACGGCGCGATGTGGCCCCCGGCGATGTTCGCTCGGCAGTTCCAGGAGGCCGGCGAGAAGGCGGCCGAGCAGCAGGCCGACTTCCTCCGCCAGCTCTGGGACGCGAGCAACGGATCGGGGATGGGCGAGATGGGAGGCATGGGCTTCCCAGGGCTCGCCGCCTCCTCGATGGGGACCGCGACGTTCAAGACGCGCGTCCAAAGCGGCGGACGCATCTCGATCCCCGACGCCGAGCGCGAGGCGCTCGACATCGAGGAGGGAGACATCGTCCAGACGGTCGTCGTTCCGGTCAAGCGGGACCGAGGTGACCAAGAATGAGTGCATACACCACACCGATCGACGCGATGTTCGAGACCCAGCGTAGTGCGATCAAACAGAGCCAGCAGGCCACGAAACAAGCCATCGAGTTCCAGCGAAACGCCAACCGGATGGGGCTCTCGGGGCTGAAAAGCACGGAATCGGCCCAGCGCCAGAGCGTCGAGCTACTGGAATCGGGCGCGCAGGGCTACCTGAGTGCCGTCGAAGCGATGACCCCCGGCGCGCAGGCGGACACCGGCCAGCTCCGGCGACAAACCGACGAGCTGTTCGGCCAGCTGAAGACAAGCCACGCAGACGTCTTCGAGACCCTGACCGAGGAAGCCGAGCGCGGCGTCCGGTCCTACGATGAACTCGCAGCAGAGTATTTAGACGCAATGGATGAGCAGTTAGAGGCGCTGCTCGACGCCCACGCGGATGTCCAGTCCCAGGTCCTCGAAGCGACCGAGGGCTACGAGGAGCGCTCGAGCGAGTTCCAGGAGCGCTTCGAGGAAGCGATGGACGAGGGAATGGAGCGTGCTGAGGAGTTCCAGGATCGGCTCGAAGAGCAGTTCGAGACCCAGGTCGAACAGACCGAGCAGTTCCAAGAGCAGTTAGAAGCCCAAGCCGAACAGTTCCAGGCCCAGCTCGACGAGCAGGCCCGAGAGCTGCAGGCGTAGACGAGCCGCCGAAGCAGGGACGACCACGGATAACGAACCTTTTTCACCGACAGACGACATTAGGAACGACATACCCAACATGAGCGATACGAACAACACCGATCCCGAGACCGCGAGCGAGAACTGGACCGAGATGATGGAAGGCATGAACGACGCGATGTCGAAATCGATCGAGCAGAACATGCAGGCCCAGGCCGCGTTCATGGAGTCCTGGTCGAACGCTTTCGACGGCACGATGGCCGAAGATGCGGACGGCGGGGAAAGCGAGATAGAAGCGATGATGAGCGAGGGCATGGAGGAATATGGCCGAGCGCAGGAGATCTGGATGGACGCCGCCGAGCGCATGATCGAGCGCGTCGCCGACGCCGCCGAAGGCGAGGACGTCTCGATCACCGAGTTCCGGGACATCTGGCTCCAGAGCGCGAACGAGGCCTTCGGCGAGGTCATGAGCACGACCGCCTTCGCCGCGGGCACCGGCCAGACCGTCAGCCAGATGATGGAACTCCAGCAGCAAGCCGACGACCTCACTCAGGAGACCTTAGAACAACTGGGCTTCGCGACGAGCAAGGACGTAGAGGAAATCGGCGCGCGGCTGATCGAGCTCGAACGCCGCCAGCACGACGTCTCGAAGAAACTCGACCGCGTGCTCGAAGAGCTGGATGAGGGGTGAAATAACATGACACGCAGCGACGACACCCCCCCGAACCCGTTGAACATCGCGTTGAAAAGTCAGCGCGAGAGCGCCGAGGCCATTGCCGACGCAGTCGAGAAGACGACCGCCTCGCCCGAGCAACTACAGACGCTGATGAACGTTGAGGTCGGCGAGACGCCCAGTGAGGTCGTCTACACCGAGAACAAACTGGAGTTGCTTCACTACGAGAGCCAGACCGACGAGCAACACGGGGTGCCGATCCTCATCGTCTACGCGCTGATCAACAAGCCCTTTATCCTCGACCTCCAGCCCAGTCGCTCAGTGATCCGTCGCCTGCTCGAAGCGGGGCATGACGTCTACATGATCGACTGGAACGAACCCTCCAAGCTCGATCAGTACCTCACGCTCGACGACTACGTGAATCGCTACATGGACAACTGCGTCGACGTCGTCCGCGAGCGCTCGGGCCGGGACGCGATCAACGTGCTTGGCTATTGCATGGGCGGGACGATGTCGACGATGTACGCCTCGCTCCACCCCGAGAAAGTCAGGAACCTCGGGCTTATGGCCGCCGGCCTCTGTTTCGACGGGACCGGTGGCGTGCTCGAACAGTGGGGCAACGAGCAGTACTACTCGCCCCGGGACGTCACCGAGACCTTTGGCAATGCTCCTGCGGAGATGTTAGACGTAGGATTCGCGCTCATGGATCCGGTCGCGAACTACGTCTCGAAGTACGTACGGTTGTATGATAACATCGAGGACGACGACTTCGTCGAGAACTTCGGCCGGATGGAACGCTGGCTCTCGGAGGGCATCGACGTCGCCGGGGCGGCCTACGCCCAGTTCTTGGAGGACATCTACCAGGAGAACAAGCTCTACAACAACGAGTTATACCTGGACGGCAAGCACGTCGATCTGAACGAGATCGACATGCCGGTGCTCCAGATAATGGGCGAGTACGATCACCTCGTGCCCCCCGAAGCGTCGAAGCCGTTCAACGAGGTCATCGCGAGCGAGGACGTGACGACGCTCGAACAGTCGACCGGCCACATCGGCCTATCGGTCTCGGGCAGTTCGCATGCGGAGCTCTGGCCGGAGGTCTGTGAGTGGTTCGCCGAGCGCTCGGTCGTCGAGGACGAACCCGAACCGGCCGAAATCGCGATCGACGATGCCGACGAGGAGACCGAAGAAACCGTCGAGAGCCAGGAGGCCGCCACCGAAGACCCCGAAGACGTCCAGGGTGAAAGCGCCGGCGGCAAAGCGGAGACCGACGACGCGCCGGCAGTCGACGTCGTAAACGGCATCGGCCCGACCTACGCCGATCGCCTGCGGGAAGCCGGCATCGAGACGGTCGCGGACTTGCGTGAGGCCGAGGCCGAAAGGGTCGCGGAGGTCGCGGAAGTCTCCGAATCGCGTGCGGGCGAGTGGATCGAACTCGTCAGTTGAGCGACGGTCGTTCCGAAGGCCTACGGCGAGGACACGGGAAGGGGTCAACAGCGAGCCACTCGATTCGAGTTTCCCTAACAGCTTTGTTTTCCGGGAAGCGACGGCTCGGCCGTGAGCATGGTATGCGCGTGAGCGTTATCGGCGGCGGGACGGTCGGGGCCGGGGAGAAACACTACGAGCAAGCCCAGCAGGTCGGGGAGCTACTGGCCGAACGCGGCCATACAGTGGTCTGTGGCGGCCGAGGCGGGATCATGGAAGCGGTCTGTAAGGGCGCAAGCGAGGCCGATGGCCGGTCGATCGGGATCCTGCCGGGGACGGATCGATCGGCGGCGAACCCCTTTCTCACGATGGCGATCGCGACGGGGATGGGAAACGCCCGGAACCCTCTCGTTGCCCTCAACGGCGAAGGAGCCATCGCGATCGACGGGGCGACCGGCACGCTCTCGGAGATCGGTCACGCGCTCGATTTCGGCCGGCCGGTCGCCGGGCTCGGCACCCACGAGATACGCGGCGTCGAAGCGGTCGGGACGCCCGAGGAAGCCGTCTCCTACGTCGAATCCCAGGCCTGAACCCGACGGCCGTTCGGCACCGATTCGAGAGGGGAGTCCGAACTGGATCCCACTCGCTAGTATGACCCGTCGTTCGGTATCGGAAGCGACGATGCTTTTATCAGGGAAGCAAGATAGACCGAAAGATGGCAGCGAACGAGGAGAGCTGTACGGTCTGTCAGCACTCGATTCCGGGCGTCGTGTCGGTCCTGAGCGGGAAGTACGCGATCGGGATCGTCTGTGCGGTCGGCGCCCACGGCACCTGTCGCTTCGGCGACCTGGAGGATCACTTCCCGAGTGCGAGCACGGCGACGCTCACCGACCGGCTCCAGGAACTGGTCGCCGTTGGCCTGTTGGATCGGACGCGATACCGGGAAGTCCCCCCGCGCGTCGAGTACGAACTGACCGCTGATGGCGCGGAGCTACGCGAGCGATGTGAACCGCTCTTCGAGTGGGCGATCGAGCGCCGACGGGCCTGAGTCGGCGAAAGCGAGCGATTCGGTGCGAGCAACCGTCGGCCAGGTGCTCGCGCGAGAGGGCCTCGGAGCGCGTGGCGGTTGAGGGTCCGGGGAGGGCAAAAGATCGCCCGCGCGAGGCTCGTCTCAGTGTCGCGGCGAGTGGGCCTCGCGTACCTCCGCGCCATCCCGGAGCTTGTCCTCACAGTTCGGACAGACCCGTACGCCCTCGATCCCGGTCGGCGCGAACACACGGACGTAGTTCTCCGTGACGAACCCGTTGCAGTTTCTACATTCCGGCATAGGATCTCCCACTCCCGCGGCGAGCTACATAGCCCCATGCCCTGATAGTTCAGGCTCAGTGGCGCCCCGTCCTCCTCCGCTGCGATTCGTGTCCCGTCGATAGCCGGCAACGCGTTCAAACCGCCGGCGGTCGTACCGACCCGCTATGACACCGGAGCAGTTCGTCGAGAGTATCGAGACCGACAACGCGACCGCCCTCTCGCGACTGGGTTCCTCGAAAGGGCTGTACGCCGACACCGGGGGAACAATGGAGCGAGCGGCCGTGCTCCGAGCGGCGGCGACCGGGGAGTTCCACGCCCGCGAGACCTTCGAGAAGTGGGCCGACGACGAGACCAACGACGACGCCCGGGAGGCCTTCGCGGAAACCGCCAGGGAGGAAGGCGAGCACTACGGGCTCATCGCCGGGGAGCTAGAGGGCGAGCACGACCCCGGCGAGACCCCCGCGATCCAGGAGTCCCTGCGAACCCAGAGCGACACGACCGGGCGGGCCGGGGCCTTCCTCGGCCGGACGATGGTCGCCGACCGGTCGGCGGACCAAGCGACTGCCTTCTTCGTCGGCGAGGCCGACACCGAGGGCGCGGACTTGCTTCGGGAGGTCGGCGACGACACCGAAGCACAATTGGAACGCGCCCAGGACTTACTCGGCGAGGTCTGTACGGAACCCGCGGATTGGGAGCGCGCGAGCGCGGCCGCGAGCGACGCTATCGGGGCCGCTCACGAGGAGTACACCGACAGCTTAGACGAGATGGGCGAGAGCCCCGAACCCTCCTCCTGACCGGTTCCTCGCCGCTCCGTCGTCGTTCGGACCGACTACCGACCGTCCGCGGCGCTCGATCTCCTCTCGAGAACTGACTCTCAGGGATCGAGGCGAAAGGAGATCGTTTCTCGGCCGTCGAACTCCGGGCCGCTTCCCGCGCGCTCGAAGCCGGCCTCGCCCACTGCCTCCTGGAGGTCACCTCGTTCCTCCTCGATCAGCACCTCGACGGCCATGTCCTCGCGCCGGGCGAACCGGATCGGCTCGTCGAGCAACCGCGAGACCGCCCGTTCCGAGCCGGCGAGCTGGGTGAGATGGACGCTATCGCGGCGGGCGTCGAAGCTCACGACGCCGACCAACTCGCCGCCGTTTCCCTCGGTGAGTTCGGCGTTCCCGACGTCCTCGCTCTCGGCGGCCTCGCTGGCGGCCCTGCTTCCGTCCTCGCGGTCGGCTTCGTTTCCGACGTCGCTTCCGCTCGTCGCGACCTTCGTGGTTCTGTCGTGGACGAGTTCGCGCATGACGCTTGCCGGCGCGCCGGTGAGCTCCGCCAGGCGCGGGGCGTCGTCCTCGACAGCGTCGCGGACTTCCATTTCCTCTCGGTTTTGCCCCCAGTGACATTACCGTTGTGGCGCGTTCGCACGATCGATCACTCCGCCACTCGTCCGTTCGTCCGCTCCTCCGGAGTTCGTGTTTCCGGAACCCCGAGGCTCGCGCCGTGGATGAAAGCAGTTATTTCCGGGCGGCGTGATTGTCCGTTCCTGCGAAGCGTTCGCATGGGTGATTCAGGATGCGCGTGATAGCGAAGTTCGGCGGGACGAGTCTGGGTAGCGGCGAGCGAGTCAATCGGGCGGCCGATTCGATCGCCGCCGCGGTCCGGAATGGCCACGAGATCGCCGTCGTCGCGAGCGCGATGGGCTCGACGACCGATTTTCTCCTCCGGGAGATCCAGTTCGAGGCCGAGGAGTCGGACAAAGCCGAGATCGTGAGCATGGGTGAGCGGACGAGCGTCCGGCTGCTCAAAGCCGCCCTCTCCGCGCGGGGCATCGAGGCACTCTTCCTCGAACCCGGTAGTGAAAGATGGCCGATCATTACCGACGAGCGCGGCGAGGTCGATCCCGAAGAGACGAAACGCCGCGCGGCCGCCCTCGCGAGCGAACTCGACGGCGTTGTGCCCGTCCTCACCGGTTTCATCGCCGAGAGCAACGAGGGAGAGGTGACGACGTTGGGCCGGGGAGGCAGCGATACGAGCGCCGTGATGCTCGGCCGGTACATGGACGCCGACGAGGTCGTGATCGTCACCGACGTCGAGGGCGTGATGACCGGCGATCCCCGCGTCGTCGAAGGGGCCAGAAACGTCGCGAAGATCACTGTCGACGAACTTCGTAACCTCTCGTTCCGGGGCGCGGAGGTCATCGCCCCCAGCGCGCTGACCTACAAACACGAGAGCATGGACGTCCGGGTGGTCCACTACCAACACGGCGACCTGCTCGGCGGCGGAACCAGTATCGAGGGCGAGTTCGAGAGCCTGGTCGACTTAGAGGAGACCACCTTGGCCTGCCTGACCGTCGCCGGTCGAGCGATCAGGAACCAGCCGGGCGTGCTCGCGCGCCTGACCGGAGTGGTCTCGGACGCGGGCATCAACATCGACACCATCGCGAGCGGAATGGACTCGATTACGATCTACGTCGCCGAGGAGGAAGCGACCAGGACCGAGACGCTGCTCCACGAGACGGTCGTCGAGAACGAATCGCTCTCCAGTGTGACCTTGGACGAGGGGATCGCGGTCGTCCGGGTCACCGGCGGGGCGCTCCCGAACCAGCCGGGAATGGTCCGGGGGATCGTCGACCCGCTCGCCGATGCGCATCTCAGCGTCCACGACGTGATCACGAGCGCGACCTCCGTCGCGATCTTCGTCGATTGGTCGGATCGCGAGCGAGCGCTCGAAATCATTCAACAGGAGTTCTGACTCCGACGGGAACCTACGCCTATGCCTGCTTTTCCGGACCCTTCGGCTTCGTCTCAAAACCCGTAATTCAGCGTCCATTCCGCAATCGTAGCCCGATCCGCTCGGGGAGGCCGGCCTCGCGCACCGCCTCGATCACCCGATCGACGTCGTACTCGATTCGGTACTCTTCTACGTCCACCGCGTCGA
>PXRA01000087.1:0-2811 GCA_003021725.1 Halobacteriales archaeon QH_8_64_26 | reverse complement strand
GATCCGGGTCGTCCGGGTGGCCGTGGACGATATGGACTCGCCCGTCGAACTCGAACCGTTCGTCCGGGCGGTCGGCGAGCCACTCCAGTTCCTCCTCGCTTAGCTGCTCGCGGGCGTACTCGACGCCGGCCCGGGCCATGTCGTTGAAGCGAAAGGCGGTGCCCGACGCGACCGCGCGGTCGTGATTGCCCATTACGGTGGGAATACCCCGCTCGCGGAGCGCGTCGAGACAGGCCGCGGGCCAGGGGTTGTACCCCACCACGTCGCCAGCGTGGACGAGCGCGTCGACGTCCCTCCCGTCGAGATCGTCGAGGACGGCCTCCAAGGCGACGCGGTTGCCGTGGATATCCGAGAGAACCCCGATACGCATACCCGGAGAAGTGTAGCGAGTGGTTTAGACTTGTTCCCGGCCGCTTCCGGTCCGGTCGTCGCTCCGGTGCGGGCGAGATTTCGGACGATCGATCAGTCGTTCTCGCTGTACTCCGCGGCTCGCTGCCGCTCACTGCTCCATTTCGAGGTATCGGTCGCGCTACTCACTCGGCCTCGCCGTTCACGATCGCAGTCTCGATACCGTCGTCGGTGCGGGCAACGCCGGCCGCACAGACCGCGTGCTCGAACTCCAGGTCGTAGGCCGTCCTGGCGGCTCCGGCGGCGTCCTCGAAGTTGAAACCGAGGTCGATTCCCTTCGGCCGATCTTTCTCGTAGGTTGCGATCAGCGTCGGTTCCGCTACCCGCTCGACGATCAGGCCATCGCGGCGGACGATCCCGACGACACTCGACTCGCCGAGGACGCCCGCGATCCGGGGAGTATTGTACTCGTCCTTCTCGAAGTCGTAAGCGAGCAAGGAGAGAGCGAGGGCGTCCCGCGCCGGGTAGCCCAGATCGAGTTTCTCGGCGACCGCATCGGTGTGGGTGCCGTTGCCGATCGCTACTGTCCGGGCCGTCGAGGTCGTTTCGTCGCTCTCGGTTCCCCCGACGACGCGCACGCAGTTGTAGGAGACGTAGGGATTGTCAGTGTCCTCGGCCTCGGCGGTCGGGACGACGGTAAGCGTGTCCTCACGCTCGACGATCTTCCGGTTTGGGAACGAGCGCGAGGAGACGCGGTAGGCAGCGATGTCCGGGCCGACCAGGAGCAGTCGTCCGACGTACATACCTCACGTCCCTCGCGGTCGGGGCAAGTAGGCGTCGGTTCGGGTCGTTCT
Organism: Halobacteriales archaeon QH_8_64_26; assembly: GCA_003021725.1. GTDB lineage: Archaea > Halobacteriota > Halobacteria > Halobacteriales > Halococcaceae > PXQR01. The sequence continues at coordinate 1,609 of PXRA01000087.1, read as the reverse complement.
CACCTATCGATCGGTCGCCGTCCGCTCGCCCGCAGTCGGTCGGTTCCCGGGGCCGGATGCTGGTGGGCGAACTCGAACGCGCAACGCTTACAAGCGGCCGGAGAGAACTTGGAAGTACAGTCCCATGGGGTAGCGGCCAATCCTGAAGCCTTCTGGGGGCTTCGACCCAGGTTCGAATCCTGGTGGGACTACCTATTTGAGAAGCATGCTAGACTCTAATGTCGGCCAGCACTACTTAGATCACTTTGATAACAAAATCGATCTAAGTGAGACGCCAGACAGACGAATCGGGGTTCGGATCATGGTCGATTTTTATGGTAGTGTCATGGCTCAGGTCGGTATAGAAGCTCTCGAATTTGATGAAACAATTAAAGGACCGAGTATAATAGAACAGTGGGAAGCAGTATCAGGAAAGCTTCGCTCACTAAACAATGCTGACATTTCTGGAGAATATTATACTACAATCAACGATTTGTATCGATTGAGGAATGATACTGGCCATAATTTCATCCATCAACCTGACAAAAAGGGACCTCCGGCAGGCAAGGAGGGTAGCAGAGGACTGGCGCACCTGGTTTCTTGAACAGGCAGAGAAGTACAGCGATTCTTTTGGAGTATATAGTACTGATGAACACGAGGAGTTAAAGTTTCACATGCGAGACCCAACATACCGCTATGATTATGCATATGTCGCGATTCACTTAGAAACGGAACTTGATCATGCAGTTCGCAATCTACTCAAGTCAAAGGGAATTGCTCCAATGAGGTTTGGGCTTGGGACGTCGGTTCGTACTGGTGTTAGGGAGGGGATATTGAGCGAAGAGCATCAAGAACAGTATGACGATCTGAGAACATTGGCTAAAGAGGTACGGAGAGGGAGAATAGAGAACAGAGCTTCGGATAGATTCGACGAAGTTATGTGGAGAGCATCGGAGGATGCAACATATAAAAATATTGACGACGCGAGAGACGCAGTGTATGGTGCCATGGAACTATTAGATCACATATATAATTTGCAGAGCCCGTTCATCGATAGCCGTAGATAATGTAGTACCTGCACTATTGGGCCTGTATTGATCGATTGAGGATCTGCTACTCTGTGCTATTCTTTTCCTCACATGTGGTCTGTGAACTGGAAACAAATGTGATTGCATCCGTTGAACGTTCACAAAACCGTTATATCGATTAGGTCTTGTTTCCGCCGATAAGTCTCTTAGCGCAGTTCGCGCCCGCACAATCAGACCGCGTCGCCGACCTCCCAGCCCACGAGGCGATGGGCCTTCGGTCCTACGTCGGCATCCCGCTGCACCACGAGGGGGACTTCTACGGCACGCTCGTCTGCTGTGACACCGATCCTCGGGAGTTCACCGACCAGGAGATCGAGCACGCACGGACCGCTGCCCGCCTGCTCGAAGCGTTCCTGTAACCGCTCCTCAAATCGATCGCTCTCCTCTCCAGTCGGTACCGGCAGCGACCGTCGCCACCGGGAGACGCGGGATATTTCACGCTGGACCACTCTACTTTTAACTCCGATGTCGGACGAGCACGGTGGCTTCGCACACGTCCGCGAGAACGTCGACGGCCACCCGATGTGGAACCTCTTGGGCTA
>PXRA01000086.1:7583-18727 GCA_003021725.1 Halobacteriales archaeon QH_8_64_26 | reverse complement strand
CGAGATCGCGCAGGTACTCCCCGAGTTCGTCGCGGCTCATCGTCGAACTGTCACTGGTCTGGTCTGCCATGGTCTACCCAACGTAGGAGCGCCCCCTACTTAAGGTACCGCGCCGACCCACGTCCTCTCGGGAGTCGACATCGGTTCGTCGTATAGCCACACTACCGCCTTCGGTCCTGATTATCCCGGCATCGCCGCCGTTGTCCGGATCGCGCCCGAGGACCCCCAGTACAGTTTGGTGCTTCCGTCTTCGCCTCGATCGCTATAGAGGGTGAGCAAGCGGGAACGACCGTGCGTCGGCCTGGACGCGCGCGATCGCCAGCCCCGAGGTCGGCGCTCCTGTAGTTCCTTCGCCGTCGAACCCCCACAGCCCGGCGCTCCGTTCCTGGGCACGGGCCTCGATCGCGTCGTAGCGCTCGCGCTCGCTAAAGGAACTGTCGTAGACCCGGGCGTAGCCCTCCCGTAGCAACGCGGCGTTGAACGAACCGTTCCTGTTACTCTCGCTCGCGTCGTCCCCTCCTCCCGTTCGATTCCCGTCGCCCCGGACGACGTACGCGAGCAATCGTCCGTAGCGGCCGCGCCGATCGGCCCCCGGGTCAGTCACCACCTGTATCCGCGTTCCCGACAGTTCCTCGCGGGCGAACGCGTCCGCACGTTCGGCCCACTCCCGGAGGTATTCGCGACCCGCCTCGGTGTCGGGTATCCCTTCGAACTCCTCGGGGCTAACGTCGCCCGAGACCTCCGGCGTGTCGACGCCGAGCAACCGGACCGTGTCGGCCGTGCCGTTAGGGTATCTGATCTCGATCGTGTCGCCGTCGATGACACGGGTCACCAGCGCAGCACGTGACGTTCCCGCCACTGGCGAGGTCCTACCGTCCTCGGTTTCGGGTCCGGTACCGGCCGTCTCGCTCGCTTCGGTCGCCTCGGGTGCTCCCGTTCGCGTCCCGACGCTTGTCGTCGCCGGCCGATCGCCGGTGTCCGTCGTTTCTTCCGTTATCGCCGGCGACGGCGAGGTGGGTGTGGTCGTGTCGCTTTCGGCGGTGGTGGTTATCGTTCCCGACGGTCCGCCGCTACAGCCGGCGAGCAATGTACAAACGACGAGCACGGCAATGCCGATCCGGTCGGGTCGACAGCGTACTGCCACGATACCCCTTCTCGGTACGGGGCGCGTTTAGAAGTTCGTCGTCCGAACCGGCCTCTCTTATTACCGTGTCCGATCGACCCTTCGACGGCGGTTCGCGGACCGTCAGTCCGTTCCTCCCTGGGAATTTATGTATCCCCCACAGCAACCGGCCACGGTGTTGGTGATTCCCACATGAGTATCGATCCCGACGACTCGGACGAGACCGAGATGGACGCCGAACTCGAAGCGGCCGAACAGGCGCGCAGCGACGAGCGCATCGAGTTCTACGGTGGGAAGTGGATGAGTACCCTCCCGCTCGTGATCTTCATCGTCTGGGCGATCTTCCAGAGCGGCCTTTTAGCGATCGGCGATACCACGGGGCTGGTTGCGGCGATGCTCGTCGCGCTGATCGTCAGTATGTTCTTCGTCAAGGGCGACTGGCAGGTCTACGCCAACACGATCTTCGAGGGGATGACCCAGCGTGTGGCCGCGACGGCGATCGTCGCCTGGCTATGGGCCGGGATGTTCGCCGACACGATCCAGATAGGGGGGTTCGTGAGTGGTCTCGTCTGGGCCGCCGACGCCCTCTCGCTCGGCGCAACCTTTTTTCCGGCGATCACGTTCATCCTCGCGGGACTGCTCGCGACCGGTATCGGCACCGGCTACGGGACCGTGATCGCCTTCTCCGCCCTCTTCTTCCCGGCGGGCGTGCTTCTCGGCGCGAACCCTGTACTGATGTTTGGCGCGGTCCTCTCCGGGGCCGTCTTCGGCGACAACTTAGCGCCGGTGAGCGATACGACGATCGTGAGCGCCGTCACTCAGGATTCGGACATCGGCGGCGTCGTCGCCTCCCGGTTCAAGTACGCGATCATCGCCGCCGTGCTCGCCTTCGCGGGCTACGTCGCCGCGGGCGCGATGCTCGGCAGTCCCTTCAACGTCGGCCAGGGTGCCCAGAGCCTCTTCGTCGAGAACAGCAATCCCTTGGGGTTAGTGCATCTGCTCTCGGTCGCCGTCGTAATCGCGACCGCCGTTAGCGGTCGGCATATCATCGAGGCGATCTCCTGGGGGATCATCGTCGCGTTCGTGCTCAACGTTCTTCTGGGACTGGCGGCCGTCAGCGATATGATAGTCTTCACCGCTTCGCAAGGATCGGGCGTCGCCGGCTCGGTTGCGTTCCTGCCCTTCGTCGAGGTGGCCGGCCCGGACGCGAGCGCTGCCGTCGGCGGCAGCCTCTATACCGGGGCGTCCGGGTTCTTCCCGCTGATAATCCTGATCCTTCTGATCGTCGCCGGAGCGCAGATCATGATTCGCGGCGGTGGCTTCGAGGCGATCCAGAACCTCCTGCTCGATCGGTTCGCGACGAGCGTCCGGCGCGCAGAGTTAACGATGGTCGGGGGCACTGCCCTCGTGAACGCGATGATCACCATTAATACCGCCGCCGAGATCGCCATCGCCCCCTACATCGCCCGGATCGGCGAACGCTTCAACATCAACGGCTATCGCCGCGCGAACATCCTCGACGCGAACACCTCGGCGCTGGGCTACATCTTCCCCTGGGGGGGCGGCGTGCTCGTGGGCTTCGCGGAACTCCAGACCCTGCCCGAGCAGTTCGAGTGGTTCACCCAGGCCATGATCGTCAATCCTGTCCAGGTCTTTCCGTTCGTCTTCCACGGCTGGTTGCTCTTTTTCGTCTTCCTCGTCTCGGCGGCGACCGGCTTCGGCCTGGAGTACGTTGCCGATCGCGAGTCCGCGGAGGTGGCCCGGGTATGAGCCGTCTTGACGCCTTCTCCGAAGGGTGGTCGTTCCGATCGAGCACGCCAACGTTCGAGCGCGGCCAGGAGATCGCCGCGTTCGTCACCGGTCGCGAGAACGGCACCCAGATCGCCCGGATCGGCGATACGGTACTCCGTCTCGATACCGCCGACGAGGGGGACGAGGACCTTCTCGATACCCGGGTTCGACTCCGCGTCGAGGACTTCGATACGGACGATCACACCGGTCGAGCGACCGTGCTCGAACGCCTCGGAGAGAGTTCCTTCTGAGGTCTCGGTAGCGTCGATTGAGCCCGATCGAAGCGATCGGCTGTCAGACGACCATCTGCACGACGCCGAAGAGCACGAGCACGCCGAGCACGTCACAGACGTTCGTGACCACCGGAATCACCACGTCGTCGGGATCGAGCCCCAGCCGGTAGGCCGCGTACGTCGCCGCGATCGAGACCGCGATCGCGAGCCCCGCGAGGAGGAGTCCGCTCGCGAGCGAGACGATCACCACCGTCGAGACCGGGAGGCCCGTCTCCCCGGTCGCTGCGGTCAGCCCCCAGGCACCGGCTCCGACGATCGGAAAGACTGTGGCCGCGAGCCCGATGGTCGCGACCGCGTTGCCCACCAGGGTATCGTCGCGGCCGAAGCGAAGCGTTCCGAGGTGAAAGGCCGTCGAGAGACGCGCGGCCAGGATACTCCCCAGGTTGCCCGCGGTACCGATCGTCACCGGGACGAGCACGAGCAGCGATGGATACTCCAGTAGCGTGGCCTGGATCGTTCCCAGGACGAGCCCGCTCGCGAGTTCGAGGGCCGTCAGTGCCACGAGCACCGGTAGCGTCGCGCGAACGATCCCCCGTACCGACCAGCGGGTCCCGACGCTCATCGCGGGCCTCCGACCGTTCTCGTTCGTGTAGCACTCCTCGCTACCATCGCTTCTGCTGACACCCTATCGGTGCTCTCCGTTCTCACCGTCCATTAGCCACCCCCGACCGCGAGCACGATCCGGGCGGCGACCAGAAGCGTGGCCATCCCGATCACGTCGCCGGTCGTCGTCACGACCGGTCCCGCGAGCGTGTCGGGATTGAGCCCACGTCGATACCCCACGAGGACCACGGTCACGACCATCGTCACGAGCACTCCGCCGCCGATCAGTCCCGAGATAAGTGCGACCCCGACAAGCATCCAGACCGGCGCGACCGGCCGCCCGAGGGCCAGAAGCAACGCGAAGGCCATGATCGCCGCGAGCGTGCTCACGAGCAAGCCACTCGCTACTGCGGCCGCCGCCGCGGCCCGCAGCCGCTCGTTGCCGAGCGTTATCCGAGGTTCGATCAGTCCCTGGTGAAGCGCCGAACCCAACCGCGCGCCGAGCGAACCATAGACGTTCCCCCGGGTTGCGAGCAAGGCGGGGACGAGCACGAGCAGCCCTTCGATCTCCCGTAGTTCGGCGTCCATCCCGCCCAGCACGAGACCGGCGAACAGCCCGCCGGCGGCGCTCACCGCGAGGATCGGCAACGCCTCCCGGTAGGCCCCGATAGCGACCTCGCGGATCGTCATGCGCGAAGAACGCTCCCCGGAGGATAAAAAGCCGTCCAGTTCGGCGAGGCGATCGCGCAACGACGAGACGACCTCGAACAGTACCGGTCGTCGCCCGTCCCCCACACTCAAAGCCGACGGATAGTCCTACCCGCGATCAACCGAAGGGACCGCCACCGCCGCCCATGTTGCCCATCTCGCCCATATCGCCGCCGCCCTGTTCCATCTGTTTCATCATCCGCTGCATGTCCGCATCGCCCATCCCCTGGAACTGATTCAGGGTCCGTTCCATCATCCGGTGCTGTTCGAGTAATTCCCTGACTCGCTCCTCGGTCGTGCCCGCCCCACGGGCGATCCGCCGGACCTGGCTCGCGCCGACCGATCGGGGATTTTCGAGTTCCCGGTCGGTCATCGAGTCCATGACGATCTCGAAGACCCGCAGGCGATCCTGGGTGACGTCCATCGCGTCGTCGGGCAACTGGTCTTTGATCCCGCCGCCCAGCCCGGGAATCATGTCCATCACCTGATCGAGCGGCCCCATCTTGTTCATCGCCTGCATCTGCTTGCGCATGTCCTTCAGGGTGAACTGCCCGGAAAGCATGTCCTCGGGGTCCCAGTCCTCCTCTTCACCACCAGTATCGGCCATCGCCCGCTCGACGCGCTCGGCCAACTGTTGGAGGTCCCCCATCCCCAACAGCCGGGAGATGAAACCACTGGGCTCGAAGCGCTCGACGTCTTGGACTGTTTCGCCGGTCCCGAGAAAGGCGATCGTCGAGTCGGTCTCGTTGACGGCGGTCAGTGCGCCGCCACCCTTCGCCGTGCCGTCGAGTTTCGTGATCGTCACGCCGTCGATGCCGATGGCGTCGTCGAACTGGCGGGCCTGCTCTTTCGCTCCTTGCCCGATCGCCGCGTCGAGTACCAGCAGGTTGTGATCGGGGTTCACCTCCCGCTCGATCGCCTCGATCTCATCGATTAGGACCTCCTCCAAGCCGTGGCGACCGGCCGTATCGACGATGTGGACGTCGGCTTCCTCAGTGACCGCCATTCCCTCGCGGGCGATTTCGACCGGGTCCTCGGTGTCGGGATCGCCGTAGAAGGTGACTTCCGCGCGTTCGCACATCTCTTTGGCCTGTTCGTAGGCACCGGGCCGGAAGGTATCGGTCTGGATCACCGCCGGGCGCAGGCCCTTCTTCGAGAACCACCAGGCGATCTTCGCGGCGGTCGTCGTCTTCCCCGAGCCCTGCAAGCCAGCGAGGAGAACGGTCTGGGATTCGAGTGGCAGGTCGGTCGAGTCGCCGACGAGCGCGACCATCTCCTCGTAAACGATCCGGAGAACGTGATCGCGCGCGGAGGTCCCGCCCGGCGGGTCTTCCTCCAAGGCGCGCTCCTTGATGTTGTCCGAAAGGCCCATAACCAGATCGACTTCGACATCGGCCTGGAGCAGTGACCGTTGGATCTCCTTGACGACCTCCTGGACGTCCTCTTCGGTGAGCCGGGACTTGCCCTGGAGTTTGTCCAGAGTGCCCCGAAGCGAACTGCCGAGGTTATCGAGTACCATTACTGCTTTGTAGGGCACTCGATGCTAAAGGGTTTGTCTCGTCTCCCGCCCTGACCTCACCCCGATGAGACCCCTATCGAGGGGTCCATCGGTCGTTCGGCGGGACGGCGGTCTCAGCCGAGGGGTCTGACGAGCAGGAGTGCCCCTGCGGTCGCCAGCACGCCGAGCCCGAGCAAGAGGACGTTCGCGATCGGGTTCGAGGCGTTCACGACGCCCAGCGAGTACCGCTTCGAGGACAGCGGCCAGAACGGCGCGATTCCCATCGGGGTCAGCAGGTCGGCCAGTAGATGCGAGCAGACCACGAGCACGCCGAGGAGAAGGCCAAAGGCCCCGAGTTCGATCGGCGAGACGGCGGCTACGCGCAGGACGACGCCCTCCGCGATCGTCGCCCCGCCACCGCCGACCGCGCTCGCGAGCGCCCAGCCGATCGCCCCGAAGCCGGCCCCGACACAGAGCGCACACAGTAGCGTGTGACTGGCACCGCGATGGGTCGCTCCCGGCACCCGCATGTCGAGATCGGGAGCCATCGCCAGCGCGACGAGGAGCGCGCCGCCGACCACCGCGAGCCCTCCTCGCCCACCGGCGAGCAGGGCGTACCCGAACGGCGCATACACCAGGAGCCCCACGCCGATGTGGCCGGGTCGATACACGCCGGGAGTGTGCCGTCGGGCGGCATCAGGCTGCCGATCGCCGTCCCTATCGCTTCCCGGTTTCTCCTATCGTTCCCGTCACGTCCGGCCGACCTGCCGGCACTCGATCGCGCCTGCAGGCGCGTGCCGAGGGAACTATCGATTACGGGATCGTTCGTCGATGTGCCTGGAGGTGATCCTTTCGTGAGCACACCCGACGCTGCGGGGAACGAACTGACGACCTCTTCGTCCTATGAAGACCATCCTGAGCCGAACGATCGAGGAGGGCCTTTCCGAACTCGAACGGCCCTCCGATGGGTTGTTCCTCTCCGCGCTCACCGCCGAACTGGAGACGGGAACCGGACTGTTCCTGACGGCGATCGTCTGGCCCTTACAACTGGGGTGTACGCCGAGCCGACGCGGGAGTTCCTCATCGCGCTGGCGTACTCAAGGGGCTACGTGTTCGTCGCGCTCGGTCGGTCCTCTTTACCGAGCACACGACCCTCGCCGCGCTTCCGGTGCTCGATCGGCGCTTCTCGCTCGCCGATCTCGGACGGCTCCGGGCGCTCGTCCGCGTCGGTAGCCCCTCGGCAGTGGCCCGTTCGCCGCCGTTGCGATCGGTCCGGGACTCGGGGTCGTTAAACCCGCGGCCTTTACGGGGCTCTCGAAGCTGATCACGACACACCCACCGTGAGTGCTGTTCGCCGGTTCGATCCTCACCGGCTGGCTCATGGGACTGCCGGCCTGGCTCGTCGAAGCCGCCGAGGGCGACGGTGCCCGGACGTTGTTCGTCGTACTCATCACCGTCGGGATCGCCATTGCCCACCTCCCACACCCGATCGCCGGCAACGTCAAAACTCTCATGGAAGCGTTCGTTGGCGGCGTCCCGATCAGTACCTACCTGACTTTCCTGCTTACGACGGTGCTTGGCAGTGCCATCGGCGGGGCGATCTTCGTCGGCCTGCTCAAGTACGGCCACGTCGTTCGCAGTCAGGACGGACAGGCCCTCGGGTCGTCCAATACGACTGCTGAATCCGAGGACTGAGTTACCTCCGCTCCGTTCGTTGGACGAGGACGATCCGGGAAACGTTACTCCCACTCTTCCTGGGTGGTGTCGCCGCGACGATACCGGTTGAGACGGTGATAGCCGACGATCTCGCCGCTCGATTCGAGCGTTATCTCGTAGCGACCGAGGATGTCCTGGGTGTCGGGCACCGACCGGCGCTCGATCACGTTGACGATCGCCGACCACCCCTCATCGGTGCGCTGGATGCCCGAGATGCCATCGAGCCGGCGACCGATCAGGTCCGCCGCGGTGTTCAGAACGGTGTTTCGCACGTCGATGAGCGAGGCGTCGCCCTCGCTCGATGCATCCGTCGTTGCCGTGTTGCCGCCCTCGGCCGTGGATCCGTCGCTCGATTCGGTGTCTCGGTCGCTCGTGCGCTCTGTTTCGGTTTCACTCATGGTTTCACTGGTGGTATCGGTCGAGCCGTCGGTGTCGTCGCTCCGCGTTCCGTCTTCGCTCCCCTCGCCGTCTCCGCTTTCCTCGTCGGTCGTGCTTTCGGCATCGGCAGTTCCCTCGTCCTCGCCGTTTTCGCCCCCGTCGGCGCTGCCGTCCTTTTCCTCTTCTCCCTCGCTCTCGTCGCCGACCGTGTCGTTCGTCTCTTCGCCGTTATCGGCCTCTCCGCTCGCGCTGTCCGTTTCGAAGTCGCTCAATCGCCGCTTGAGATCCTCGCTCGTCGCCCTCCCGCTCGTCCCCTCGCCTTCGCCGTCTTTCGCTCCCGATTCAGCACCCTCGCCTGCCGTTTCGGCGGTCTCGATGGCATCGAGGCCCTCGCCGGTTCCGATTCCTCGGCTGTCCCCCTCCTCCAGGGTCGCCCCATCGGTATCGCTCGCCTCCGCCGTCCCGCCCTCTCCGTTCTCCTTCTCTTCACCTTCGTCCCCCGCTCCGATCGCGTCGAGGCGCTGGTTGGTCGAGACGACCGTCGTCTCGACGCTCGTCCCGGGCGTCTCCTCGCTCCCGCTCTCATCCTCGTCCTCGGCCGCTTCGTTTCCCCCGTTTCCTTCGTCGGCCTCGTCGGCTCCGTCCTCGCTCGTGTCGTCTCCCTCGTCGCTTTCCTCGCTCCCGGCTTCGCCTTCCCCACCGATCCGGTTCAACTGTCGTTCGATCGCTTCCTTCGCGCTCTTCCGATCCTTGCCCTCGGCTTCGGCCCCACGCATTGCCCGGAGCTCGTCGGGATCGTCGATCCCCCGGACGTCTTCTCGCAGTTCGCTGACCGTGCGCTCGGCCGGATCGATCGTCGGCATACTTACAGGCCCTCATCGACCAGGGCTGGCGCGATCCCGCCGCCTCGTCTACGAGCCCTCCCGAGAACACGACTTCGGCGTTTCGCTGCTGTCCGGCCCGACCCTTCGGTATCGACGCTCATGGTAGGCTGTGAGAACTACGTGAGGGCACTTATATGACTGGCCTTACTGCTCGGCTTCGGCCGCCTCGACGTCGTCGCGTCGCTCGTCTCTGATCTGGGGGTCGGGGCGCTGGGCTGCCGGCTGGACCAGCGGCGACGTGCCGAACTCGAGGTTCTGGAGGTCCTCCAACTCGCCGGACTGGCTCGCCATCTCCAGCGCTGATATGTTCTTCGCGTAGTGCAGGAACGTATCGACAGAGGCGACGACGACACGTGCCTCGACGGTGAGGATCTCGATGCCGACGACCGACACGCGCGCCCAGACGTCGATCACGAGGCCCTTATCGAGGATGCGGTCGATGATCTCGACTAAGTTCTCCGACTCCGGTCGCCCGCTTGATACTGACATTGCACGTTTTATGGGTAACCTCCTGTATTATACTTTCCCCCCGCAGCAGCAAGTCACACGACACGGGTGCCGATGAAGCGCAGTCGCTGGCAGTAAACTCTTAACTGTTCGCTTTCTACTCTGCCGGTAGACGCACGACTCGGCAGCTAGCTCAACGCTCGCCGCCGGGGCGTCCATTAGATCATGACCGCAAACCACCTCTATACGTACGGCATCATCGAACAGGAAGACGTCGAGTTCGACATCGATGGTGTCGAGGAAGCCGACCGGGCGTACACGGTCGATCACCGGACGCTCTCGGCCGTAGTCTCGGATATCGACGCGCTCGAACCCGAACAGAGCGACGCGAACCTCCGGGCTCACGACGAAGTACTCGGGGAGATCATGAACTCGAAGGGCGGTCGGACGGTCGTCCCGATGCGTTTCGGTATGGTCTTCAAGGGAGCCGGCCCGCTGAAAAACGTCCTCCGGGGCTCCCGCAGCGTCCTCTCCCGGACCTTGCGGGATATCGAGGGAACCGTCGAGATGGGGCTCAAACTCGTTGCCGAGGAGGGAGCGACCATCAACCGCGAGGCGGTACGCGAGGACGTCGCCGAGCGCCTCGCGGACGTAAGCGTAGAGGAAGCGGAGAACGGCCGGTTCAGCGACCGACTCGTGGTGAATCGCTCCTATCTGGTCGATCGGGATCGTCGCGAGGAGTTCGACGCCGCGATCGAGGGAGTCGAGGACGAATACGGCGAGTCGACGATCGTTCGGTATACCGGTCCCTGGGCACCCTACAACTTCGTCGACCTGGAGATCGGAGTGGACCGATGACGTTCGTCCTCGACGATCTCCTGATCAACCCCTGGATCTCGCTCGCGCGGGTGCTCCAGTCGACGGCGATCCGGGAGGCCTACGATGTAGAGGCGATCCAGGACGACATCAAGGAAAACCAGTTGCTCTACGAGATCGGCGAGCGCTCCGAGGAGGAGTACCGCGAGCGCCGCGAGGAACTCGAATTAGAACTCGAAGTCGCCGAACAGGCCCGCGAGAACCTGAGCGGCAGAGTCGAGGTGAAACGATAATGACCCGAGACGACGCGAACGACACCATGGACGACGCGGAGGACACCGATGCTACGAGCGAGGACGACGGGAGCGGAGGGCTGACCTCGCTGCTACGCAGCGCACTCGAAACGCTCGCCGAGGCCGACGTCGGTTCGAGCACGGGAGCAGCCAGTAGCGGCGGTACCGATATCGGGCGCGGGCGCATCGGTCACGAGTTCTCGATCGGCGTCGGCACCATCGAGGATATCACCGACGACGACCGCCGGCGGATCGGCCCCTCCGACACCGCTACCGACGTCGGTGCCGGCATCGACGCCGGCACTGGTCTCGCCGACTCGGTAGGCACCGACCACCCGACACACGTCCGCTACGACGAGGACGGCACTGAGGCGATAATCGCGGTCGACGTCCCCGAGATCGAGCCCGAGGAGCTCTCGGCAGGCGTCTCGAGTCGGAACGACGATCTGCTCGTCGGCACCGAGGAGAGAATCGCAGAACGCGTCTCGCACGACCTCGCTGACCCCGAACTCGCCGCCGCGTCCTATCACAACGCCGTGCTCGAAGTCCACCTGAAAGAAGGGGGTGATCGATCGTGAGCGATTCCGACACGACCGACACTGACGAGCTCCCCGATGCTACTGCCCGTCTTCGAGAGCGCCTCGGCAGAACCGA
>PXRA01000086.1:0-7505 GCA_003021725.1 Halobacteriales archaeon QH_8_64_26 | reverse complement strand
GATCAGGAAGGAACGCTCGAAGAAGCCCAGGACGACGTAGAGGACCTCATCGAGGTCATCGACGAGGCCGAGGACCTCCTCTCGACGGTCGATCTCTCGGCGCTGCCCGAGGCCGTCGAGTGGACCGATCTCCCGAAGGCGATCGAGGGAGGGGACATCCCGGAAGCGATCGCCGAGGGCGAGGCGAGCGAAGCGGTCAATTTTCGAAAGCTGTTGCAGATCGCGAACCTCCGGAAGGTACTGGGCAACGTCGACCTGCGGGACTTTCGGCGCGAGAAAGAGGATGTCGAGGAGGCGACGGACGACCTCACCGACGACGAGGAAAGCGAAGACGAGGAGAATAGTGTTCTCGATCGATTTCGAGACGAAGGAAGCGAGGATAAGAACAGTAGCGTCCTCGATCGGTTCGGAAGCGACGAAAAGGGCAACGATGACGAGGAAGGGGGGATCCCTTCGGAACTCATCCAGGCGAAAGTCCAGTCCGAACTCGGCGATGCGATCGACGAGTTCAGGGACAGCGCCCTTGACGCCCGCGATCGGCTCAGCGAGATGCGCGAGCGCTCGAAAAAGGAGTTCAGGGAGAAAACCGGTCGAACCGGCCAGCCCTCCTCGCGGAGTCCAACGGCGTACTCGACGCTTCCCTCCTCGCCCGACGACCGGGCCGATATAGGAGGCGTCGCGCGTTTCTCGACGATGTCCCGGACACCCCGGCACTCCAGTGCCCCGGGCCGCGATCACATCTACGGCGATCGCTTCGAGAACCGAACCCAGGAGGACGACGACAATGAGTGATGGACCCAACCGACGAGGCAGCCGCAGCGGTGGACCGACCCGGACCCAATCGGACTTAGCCGACGTCGTCGAGTTGCTGCTCGATAAGGGAATCGTCATCAACGCCGACATCGCGGTGTCGGTCGGTGACGCCGAGTTGCTCGGCATCCAGCTCCGGGCGGCGATCGCTTCCTTCGAGACGGCCGCGAAGTATGGACTAGAATTCCCGACCGGCACCGATACCGATCGCATCGAGGAGATCGCCGGCGCGAACGCGATCGACGAGGAGGACACGGACGACGAAATCGACCGCTCGGAGACGGGAGAACAGTTCATGGGCCTTCACGAACCGCCGATCTCCGAGTCCTCCCCGGCGATGAGCAGTGCCCCGATCTCCGGACCCCAAGACGAGGAAAGCGAGGACGCCGACGACCGGGACGACGGCGAGGAAAACGGTGGTCTGTCGGGCGCGATCGACCAGGCCGGCGGGGCTGTCTCCGGCAGCGGGGAGGGCGACGACAGCGGCCCCGCACCCGGCACGCGAGCGCGACCGACGGCTTCGGAAGACAGTGGAGAGGCGGACGGGGAGAGCGGGACCAACACCGAAAGCGAGGACGCCAGTGATACGAGTACCGATACCGAAGCGGACAGCACAGACGGGGAGACGGACACGAGTGAGGATACCGCGACGGAAGCGGCTGGGATCGACGACGCGACCGAGGACGACGCGACCGGTGACGAGCAATGACGACGATCGATATCGACGGCGAGGAGGCCCGGGACGGGCTCATGACGCTGGTCGTGACGGTCGTTGAACTCCTGGTTGACGCGATGGAGCGCGAGGCGATCCGCCGCATGGAGTCCGGACAACTCACCGACGAGGAGATCGATCGCCTCGGCGAACAGCTCGCGACGCTCGAGGCCGAGATCGAGCGCCTGAAAGACGAGGAGGGGATCGACGAGTCGGTCGGTGACCTTCGGGAGGAACTCGATGACGTCGTCGACGACCTCATACACGGCGCTCACGGGATGGAAGACACCCAGCCCCCCGGCCACAGCATCCCTAACGATGAATGACACCCCACCCGATCGCGACGCCGCGAGCACCCAGGACAGTACCCGCGAGGCCGGCCCGACGTTCGAGGAGGGACGATATCTCTACTGTGCGGTAGCTTTGGACGAGGACACCACCGCCGGCACCGACGACGTTATCGACGCGTTCGAGGAGACGGGGATCGACGACGAACCGGTTCGGCTCCTCACGATCGAGGGTCAGGACTTCGGGCTCGTTCTCCACGAGTGCGAGTCGCTGTACGACACCGACCGAATGGACCTGTTGCGCAAGTGGCTCCTCGAACACCAGCGCGTCATCGACGTCGCCGGCGAGCACTTCGGTACGCCCCTTCCCTTCCAGTTCGATACGATCATTACCGGCGAGGACGATCGAGTGCGCGAGTGGGCCAGGGAAGCCGCGGGGACCTTCTCGCGATACCTCGCCTCCCTCGCCGGTCACTGGGAGTACCGCATCGAACTCCTCGCCGATGAGAGCGATCTCGATAGCGAACTCGAAGCCGAGGACCCCCATCTAGGGGAACTCGCCGTGGAGATCGAAGACGCCAGTTCGGGCACGGCGTTCCTGCTCGAAAAACAGTACGACCAGCGCCTCTCGGAGCTAAAACGTACTCGTCGTCGGGAGCGCGGGGCGACCCTCGAAGATCGCTTGGCTGACCTCGCGCGCGAAGTGCATCACCTCGGCCAGCAGCGGGCGGCGCTGCTCGACGACGAGGACGACCCTGCCTCGCTGGACCCGGACGGCTCCGAAGAACGGTCTCAGGCCCGTCTCGCAGTGCTAGCCCAGGAGGACCGCGAGGAAGCGATCGGCGACGCGCTCGATACGATCGCCGCCGAGCCGGGCGTCACGATCCGCTTTACCGGTCCCTGGCCGCCATATACCTTCGCCCCGGAAATCGGTGCCGAGGGTGCCGGTAGCGGTGGTAGTTCCGGAGGTGTCGAGGGGCGATGAAACCCACACGGGACGAGGAGGACGCGGTCGTCGATCTGCTCGACGTGATCATGAAAGAGGGTGCGATCGTCGAGGCCGACGCCATCATCACTGTCGCGGACGTCCCGCTCGTCGGTCTCAAACTCCGGGCGGCGCTCGCCGGCATGACGACGATGGTCGAATCCGGCATGTTCGAGGAGTGGGACGCCGCCCAACGGCAGGCCGCCCGCCTCGAAGAGCGGCGATCGGGAACCCGTTCGTACTCGCCCGCGTTCGAGAAGCGCGATTGAGGTGGTCTCCCTCCACCCCGCGAGGCGGTCGGCCTCCTCGGTAGCCGCTGCTGGCTCGCGGGTACTCTCGCAGAACGTTGCTCCTTACTTCCGATCGGTCGCGGGGACGGCGTGGAGACGGACTCGCTACTTCAGGACTCGCTCGACTCCCGCTGATCGAGTTCGTCCATGAGGTCGTTCGCGAGGTTCTGTAGCTCCTCGTCGGACATGTCCTCGAAACTTCCCGACCCGTCCCCTTCGAGTTCGGTTTCGCTTCCGTCCTCGTCCTCACTTCCGCTTCCCTGCTCTTCGCTTGCTCCCTCGCTTTCCGCCGATCGCTCGGCCCCCCTCTCGTCCTCCTCGGCTTCGCCCTCGTCGGAATCGCTGCTTCTGAGCGTGTTCGCGATCGAGGAAAAGGAGAGGGTGCCGTCCTCGTCGGCGAACTTCTGTCCGACTGCCTCGCCCACCTGCCGGCCCAGCAGTGACCCTCCCTGACGCCCGATGGTCTCCCCGAGCGACGCGAGTTGCTGTACCTGAAGGTCACCGTTTCTGAGCTTGTCGAACGCGTTCGAGAGGTCGTCGCCGCCGACGTCGAGTTGCTTGCCAAGATCCGAGACCTTCTCCATCGCCTGTGTTCGCTGGTCGTCGTTTTGACTCATTAGCAGTATCCCTACCCCAGGAGTCACCCCTCGCCTACTTAATTGCACCTGTTGCGCATGCCTGGCCACCGTCAGGGCTTCCGGAAGCGATCGATCGCCCTCCGGATCCGTCCTCGGCTCCGGGTTCGTCGACGCGGGGCGGCGCTCTACGGTGGTCCCTCGTTCGTGTGACCGGAGTGCGTAGAGCTAGAGGTCACGGGCCTGGACCGTCTTGCGCCCGTTCGCTCTCGCGCGCCGGGCCGCATCGGCCAGGAGTTCGTTGACCGCTTCGTTCAGCGGCTCGTAGAACTCGCTTGCGACGGCCATGTCCTCGACGTGCTCCCGTACCGCCGCTTTGACCACCACGTTACTGCCCGTCGTTTTTCCCCCAGCGGAAGGGACTCCTTCGGCGTTGCCTTCGCTCGCGTTCCCGACGGAGTCACCTTCCTCCGGGCTGGATTCGGTTGACTCCTTCGCCGGTTCGTCCGGCCGCTCTTCCTCGTCGCCCTCGCTCCCGACGAACGCCGAGAGTCGATCGCGAACGTCTTCGAGACTCTCTCCCTCTCGATCGTCCCCTCGGTTGTCCGGTTCGGATCGTTCGGTCATCCTCGTTCCTGATTTGTGTTGCCGTGATACGACATAACCTCTCCGCCCGCGGCTCGGCGTCGATCGCTCCGGTTCGGGTCCCGGAGAGCGTAGCAAGGTGTAGTAGTGCGGCGGACGTCACTACCCTTGTTCGTCCCGCCTGTCGAGTTCGTCCATGAGGTCGCTCGCGAACGCCTGAAGATCCTCGTCCGACATGTCCCTGAACGAGCCTTCTTCCCCGTCCTCGGACTCTTCATCGCCTTCCTCGTCTTGTTCGCCTTCCTCGGGTTCTTCTTCGTCCGCTTCTGATCCCTCCTCGCCGCCGCTCTCTCTGCCCTCTTCGTTTTCGCCTTTCTCCGAGTCCTCGTTCTTCCCGTCCCCTTTGCCGTTTTCGTCGCTTTCAGCTTCCGCTCCGTTCTCGGTACCGGATTCCTGTTCGCTACTCTCCTCCTCGGCCTCCTGTTCGCTTTCTTCTTCGTCGCCTTCCTGTTCGTTTTCCTCGTCCGCCGCGTCCTCTCCGTTCTCCGCCGATTGCATCTCTTCTATTCTCGCTTTGGCCGATCGGAGCCGTTCTCCCAGTCCCGATTTGATCGACTGGGGTCCACCTCGGAGGCGTTCGACGAGCGCCGACAGCCGGGATCGCCCCGACTCCTCCTCGTCTTCCTTTTCCGCTGCGTCTTCGTCCGATTCCTCGGTACTGGAGCTGTAGGTCTCGATCCGCTGCCCGATCAGATCGCCTACTTTACGTCCGAGTACCCCGCCAATCGACGTCGTTATTTCTCGTATAATTCCCATTTCGTTCACCAGTACGAAGCGATCGAACGGTTCTGCTCCCGCTCGTATAAACGTGCGGCCTGCTACCTGCATCGCTATCGGCGATCGTGCTTTCCTGTGACGGTCCTGGCCTCCGAACGATCGAGGCGACGGCGATCACCGCAGCGCCGTCCTCGCATAGCGGGTTTCGGCCAACCGGAACTGGCGGCCGTCGCTCTCGATCCCTGCGTCGAGAACGGTCGAACTACCCGCTTGCTTCCTCGTCGGCGCTCTCCGTTCCGCTCGAGTCCTGCTCGCCGAGCAACCCTAACAGCCCGTCCAACACGGTGTTCGCCACGCTGAAGAACACGTTCGAGGGCGACGGAAGCGAGGGTAACGATGGCAACGACGGTGACGATGGGAGCGAGGACGACGACTCCGTCGAGCTCTCTGCCTCCTCGGAATCGTTCGATTCCTCCGGGCTCTCCTCGCCGAGCAACGCTAATATCACGTCTAAAACGCTGTTCACTGCCCCGAAGAACACGCCCGAGGGCGACGGAAGCGAGGGGAGTGAGGGCAGTGACGGCAGCGGCAGCGACGGCAGCGACGGCGACGGGAGCCGCTGTTCGATACGTTGTACCCTCTCCGCGGTCGAGTCCGGGAGCGACGGGAAACCCCCGCGCAGTGCATCGATCGGTGCCGTCAGCGCGCTCCGGAGACGACCTCCGATCGACCTGAGCGGGGACGTTAGCGTGCTCAATAGACCCAAGACCGTGTTGAGCAGCCGGTTGAGCAGCGTCGAGAGCGGGCTCAACAGGTTCGCGACCCCGAACAGCAGGTTCCCGAGCAGGTTCCCCTCGCCGGTGATCGCTCGTACGTCCAACACGACTTCGTGCAGATCCACTTCGAGACCCAACAAATCGAGCAACAGTCCCTCCAGATCGAGGTACAGCACCGTCGCTCCGCGGGGCGTACCGTGTTCCGGGGTCTCTTCTTCGACGATACGACCCTCTGCCTCCTTCGGTCCCTCTCGTTCCTCGCTCTCCTCGTCGTCCTCCTCGTCTTCCGCCTCAACGTTGACCGTCAGGGTGATCTCCTCGTCCTCGCCGTCGATCGCTACCGTTCGCTCGCTTTCCTCGCCGTCGGCCGTTGCTTCGACGCTGTACTCGGCGTCCGGTAGCTCGAAGATGGCCTGACCGCTGGCGTCGGTGTCCTCTCGCGCGGGGCTATCGCGAAAGCCCTCGACGAGTCCCATTTCGGTGCTTTCGACTGTGAGGGCCGCTCCCGAAATGGGTTCGCCGTCCTCGTCCTGGACGACTACCGTCAGTTCGTGTGTCTCCTTGTCGTCCTCGCTTGCCTCGTCGTTCTCACCGTCCTCACGTTTCCCTTCCTCTCGGTCGGGTTCCTCTCCGCTTTCGGCCGATTCTTCGCCGCCTCCTGCCTCCTCTCCGTTCTCGTCTTCGCTGTTCTCCTCTTCGTCGTTCGCTTCCACGTCGCTTCCCTCTCGGTCCTCGTCGCTTTCTTGCTCGTCCAGTGCTTCGCTCTCCCCGCCGTCCGGGACGAGCGCAATAGCGTCCGCAGATACTACGTCGTCCTCGTTTCTTTCTCGTCCTCCCTCGGGCATGAGCCGCGTCTGCTCTCCCCGCCCGGATATAGTTACTGCTTGCGTGGCGACCACTGCCGGCAACGGGTCCAGCGGCGCTCCCGTCGAACCCGATCGGCCGGCGGAGTACGACGGCTCCGGCGGCGTCGTTCGCGATAGTGGTTTCCGTGGCTTCGCTACTCGGCGCTCAGCCGAGATACGCCCTGAGGCGGTCCGCACACGCCCTCAACTCGTCGGCGTCCTGACTCTCGTCGCTGTCCGCGCCCCGCCCGTCGGTCTCCGCCGAAGCCCGTTCCGGGTCGTTCGTCCCGTGTGCATCCGTATCGTCCGAATCATTACCCTGGGTCCCGGCGTCGTCCTCGCTACCGTCATCGCCATGGTTACAGTCAGTCCTCTCGCTATCGTCGCTGCTACTCTCGTCGATCGTTCCCTTCGTAACGCCCCCTACCACTCTCTCGATTTCCTCCCGGTCCTCGCTTGCACTTGCTTCACGGTCGCTTTTCGTCCTCTCATCATCCACCTGATCCCCGGTGTGTCCTACTTCGTTCTTGGACGATCCGTTCGCTGCTTCGAGTCGTCCACGGAGGGTTTCGACGCGTGACTCGGCGTGTTCGAGGTTCTCTTCGAGTTCGTTCCGCTCGCGTCGGAGCTCATTGTTCTCGTTCCGGAGTTCATCGGCGCGGGCCGTCTCCGTTTCGTATTCGTTTCGTAGTTTCTCGATGCGCCCGGTCGTGCGCTCGAGTTCCTCCCGAAGCTCCTCGATGCGTTCGTTCGCCCGATCGAGCTCGCGCTCGTGTTTGGCGCGGTCGTGGCGTACCTCGATGATGTATCTGATGTACTCCGTCCGCGAGATGTCGTGTGGGGCGATCTCCTCGTCGAGGGCC
>PXRA01000085.1:59502-71532 GCA_003021725.1 Halobacteriales archaeon QH_8_64_26 | reverse complement strand
CATCCCTGGCTGGTAGGCGAGAGGTGGATCGGTCGATCCCGGTTCGTCGGTCAACGATCGGTCACCCGCCAGTCGGTCGCAGGGGCCGTGTCTCGCGGCTCAGCTCGTGTCGTCGATCAGCCCGTCACTCCCTCCGCGAGAAGCCACGCGAACCCGATCGCAAGCAGCGCGCCCAGTAAATTGGCGATCGCGAACGCGATCGCTCGAGGGGAGAGACCGTCTTCGTGTAGCTGGACGGTATCGACCGAAAACGACGAGAAGGTCGTAAACGAGCCACACGCGCCGGTCCCGACGAGCAAGAGGAGTTCCTCGCCGATGCCGAGAAAGGTCACGAACCCGAGAACGAAGCTCCCGAGTACGTTTACCGTGAGCGTTCCGAAGGGAAACGACCCAGTAGGGACTATCTCGCCGAGGAGATAGCGACAGACTGCGCCGATCGCCCCGCCCAGGCCTACGAGATAGGCCGGATCGGTGATCATCGTTCCTCCAGTAACCCGGCAGCGTACCCGCCGACGTAGACCGCCCCGAACCCCAGCGCGTAGCTGGCGAGGACGTTCGTGAGGCCGAGCAGCGGCGTCGCTTGTATCGTTTCGAGCGCGAAGGTGCTGTAGGTAGTGTAGGAAGACAGAAAGCCGGTCGCGACGACCAGTCGCGTCTCGGCGGCGAGCAGGCCGGTGCCCGTCGCCTCGTAAAGGACGAAACCCAACAGTGCGCTCCCGGTAACGTTCGCGAGAAAGGTTCCCCCAAGACCCGGGAGCGCGAGGCTGAGGAGGTAGCGTGCGTTCGCGCCGACGAGGCCGCCGATCGCGACGAGGAGGAGCGCCTCAGCGTGTCGCAGCGGGTGTCTATCGGTCATGTCCTGTTTCGGCACCGAGAGGGGCTCGGGAGTAGTGGGCCATACGAGAGGTGCCGTCGGTTTCGAGCCGAGGCACATATACTCGTGGGAACGAGCGAGGACGCCATCGCCGGAGCGATCGAGACGCTCCGACGTCCTCCACTGGGGAGCGACCGGCGTAGAATCGTCACCCGTATGGGCGACCGTCCGGAACCGGTGTCGTGGAGCGACGGAGTCGAGTACTCGTCCTGGCGACCGCCGCAGTCGTTCTGGTGACGGCGCTCGCCGGCCAGGTACTGATCGCGGGCAACGAGCCGACCGCGAGCGCCCAGGGCACGAGGGGCCCGAACGTTGCTCCCACACCCGGGAACACGCTGATCAGCATCCAGAGCTACGGCGAGTACGGCCGGGCCATCGAAGTCACTCCTGGAGGAGAAGTGGTCTGGGCGTTCGACCCGCCGGACTCACGGGTGTTCGACGCCGAAGTCCTCGATAACCGTAACGTCCTCGTTTCGGTCGCCACGAAACGCCCACCGGAGGAGTGTCCGGCCACAGAACTCCAGGTGAACGAGAACGAATGCGTGCAAAACCGCGTGCTCGAACTCGATTATAGCTCGAAGGAGGTCGTCTGGAAGTACACCTGGTACGACGAGCGCATGGAGAACCACGAGGTTCACGACGCCGATCGCCTCCCGGGCGGCGGGACCGCGATCGCCGACATGGGCAACGATCGGGCCTTCATCGTGAACGAGTCGGGAGCGATCGTCTGGGAGTGGCAGGCCGAAAACCATCTCTCGCGAGGGACGCCCTTCTACGAGGAGTACGGCGGTGAGCCCGACCCCGGCGGTGAGGCCGACTGGACACACTTAAATGACATCGACCGCCTTCCCGATGGTGACCTCCAGCTCTCGATCCGTAACTTCGATGTCGTCATTGAGGTCGATCGTGAGTCGAAGGAAATCACGGACGTCATCGGCCAGCCCGGGAATCACAGCTACCTCTACGAGCAACACGACCCGAACCGGGTTGCGGGCGGCGAAACGATACTAGTCGCCGACAGCGAGAACGACCGGATCGTCGAGATCGACACCGAGACCGGGAGGGTGATCTGGGAGTTCGGCGGCGACGGATTGTTGACCTGGCCCCGGGACGCCGACCGGCTACCGAACGGCAACACCCTCATTGCCGATACGCAGAACGACCGGGTACTAGAGGTGAACCCCGGCGGCGAGATCGTCTGGCGCTACAGGGGAGCGGATTTCCTCTACAGCGCCGACCGGATCGGCGTCTCGGAGGACGCGGGAGCCTACCCCTCCGGGCGCGGATACGAGGACCGGATGGTCACCGATCCGGTAGGCGGTGCGCTCCGGACGCTTCGCTCCTACGCGCAGTTCGTCGTCCCGCCGTGGATGGGTTCCTCCGAGGCGCTGACGACCCTGCTGCTCGTCCTCACCGGGATCGGCCTGGTAGTCGAGAGCGGCCGGGAGATCCGGCATCGACGAACCTGATCGACACGGGCGGCGATAGGGACTGAACGACGATAGTCACCGAGAGCCGTGTGGTTCGACCGCCAGGTCATGCCTATCACTGCTCGACTGGTTGTAAGAACATCACGTTCACACGGCCGACCGCGTCGAAATCACGGAGATGATAGACCAGTTCACGAACCCGATCCGCCGATCCAGTACAGAAGATCGTTTCGAGACACCACTCCCCGTGATGCATGTGCTGCATCGTGTTGATGACATCTTCGAAGTCGTGTTGTACCGTGTGATGATCGCCGATGACGAGGGGGTGTGTTCGTAATCGAAGGCGACCGTCGCGACGGCCTCACCCCCGATCGCTTCCAATCGGGTGTGGCGCTCGGTGTACTCCTGCATCGCCTCACGAACGACACGCGAGCGCGACTCCATCCCTTCTGCTTTCCACGTCTCGTCGAATTCCTCTAATATCTCCCGAAGAATGTTGAGGCTCGTACGCATGCGGGAGGCGAAGTGCCGGCGAGCTATCGGGCTTGTTATTACCGACGCCCCGATCCGAGCATAACAACCTCTATCCGCGATTCGGACCTACTACTGGTATGGCCAGTAGCGTGCTCGGGCTCGCGGCAGGAGCCGCCTCGCTGGGCCTGTTACACGGACTCGCCCCCCACGGGTGGGCGATCGCCGCGAGCTACGCCTTAGAGAAGGACAACAAGCGGTTCTACGGCGCTATGTCGAGTGCGATCCTCGGGATCGGCCACCTGATCAGCAGCATCACCGTCGTCCTGGTCTATTTCTTCGCGCTCTCGTATTTCGGGCTCGCCGAGGTCGACTGGATGAACTACGTCGCTGGCGCGTTGCTCGTCGCACTCGGCATCTGGCAGTATCTCAATGGCCACAGCCATTCTCATGGGGACGACCACTCCCACGGACACAAGGACAGCCACGAGCACGATCCCGCTTACTCCGACGGGACCGAGAGCGAACCCGACGGCTGGATCGCCCGCTTCCGGAACCGGCTCCAATTCTTTGAGGGCAGCGAGGGGAACGGTCACTCACACCCCCAGCCGGAGGAGGGGACCGATCGAGGCCTGTACGGGATGGCGCTGCTCGCCTTCGCGCTCGGCTTCGCGCACAACGAGGAGTTCGACATCATCGCCATCTGTACCGGATCGCGCTACTGTCTGGAGTTAATGCTCCTCTATTCGCTCGCCGTCCTCGTCTCGCTCGTCGGCGTCACGCTGCTTCTGGTCGCGGGCTACCAGCGATACGAACGGCGCGTTGAGGAGTACGCCCACTACCTCCCGACGATCACTGCGGCCATCCTGGTCCTCATGGGAGTCGGGTTCATAGCCGGAATCTTCTGACGGTCGGCGGTTCGACCGACGCCCGCAGGCTGGCACCAGTACGCTGAAACGGCAGGAATCCTTAGAGTCGGTGGCGATAGACTCGGGGCGGAAAGGGCGGATCGATCTCGATCCCCCCGGCTCGGTGCTCCCAGTCGCGATGCTGGTCCTCGGGATCACCGTGGATGCGTACCTCCTGTTCGTGCTCTCGATCGTCCGTCAACGCCGATGAGGTCCCCAGTCCCCGAACATCCTCTCGTCTCCGGTGGTATCGACGGTCCATACCAGCGTTGTTAATCTACTGCGGTCAAAATAACAATCTCTGTTACCAGCCTGCCACTCGTTGGCAGCTACATTCATAACTCTCTGGAACCGAACACAGAACAATGAGCGATAGCCCGCCGAAGTCCTTCAACGGCGACCACGACCACGCCGAGAAAGCGGATCACACAGACGGGGCCACGGATCGCGTCGAAGGCCGGGCGGTCGAACTGAGCGTCCCGGAGATGGACTGTCCGTCCTGTGCCACGAAGGTCACCAACAGCGTCGAGAAATTAGATGGGATTGAAGGGATCGACACGCGACCGACTTCCGGAACGCTGAGCACCCATTACGACGTCGACCGGACCGACCCGGAAGCGATCACCGAGCGCGTCGAGGCAGCGGGCTACGCGGTCGAGCAGCCCGACACTGAACGCACGGAAACCCTTTCAGTGCCCGAGATGGATTGTCCGTCCTGTGCGAACAAGGTCGGCAACGCGCTCGACGGTGTGAGCGCGATTACGGACTACGACCTGCGACCGACTGCGGGGAAAGTGGTCGTGACCTACGATCTCGAGAACGGCGATCGGTCGGCGATCGTCGAGGCGATCGAGGATGCCGGCTATGAAGTAACCGACACGGACGGCGACGACACGAGCGGGGCAAGCGAAGCGAGCGACGAGCGATCGAGTGTCTGGGGCAGTTCCCGGGTGATCAAGACCTGGATCAGCGCCGTCTTCCTTGGGGCCGGCGTACTCTTCGAGTTCTTCCTACACGGGCAGAACATTGCCATCCTGAGCATCCCGGGTGGTGAACTCCTGCTCGGGGATGGGCTCATGCTCGTCGCGGTCGCGATCGGCGGCGGCGTAATCGTTCGCAATGGCTACTACTCGGCGAAGAACGCAAGTCTCGACATCGATTTCCTGATGAGCGCCGCGATCCTCGGCGCAACGGGCCTCTCGCTGTTCTTTACCGGGGCGTCGCTCTACATCGAGGCCGCTTCCTTGGCCGTACTCTTCAACGTCGCCGAACTCTTAGAGCGCTATTCGGTTTCCCGGGCGCGGAACTCCATGGAGGAACTCATAGAACTCTCGCCGGATCGGGCCGTCGTGCGTCGCGATGGCGAGGAGCGCGAAGCGTCCGTCGACGACGTCGCGGTCGGTGAAATCGTGCTCGTCGAACCTGGCGAGAAGATCCCGATGGACGGCGAGGTCATCGAGGGCGAGAGTGCGGTCGACCAGGCTCCGATCACCGGCGAGTCCGTCCCGGTCGATAAGACCCCCGGCGAGGAGGTGTATGCGGGGACGATCAACGAGCAGGGCTACCTCGAGGTAGAGGTCACCGCAGAAGCTGCGGACAACACGCTCTCGCGGGTCATCGAGATGGTCGAGAACGCGCAGTCGAAGAGGACCGACCGCGAGCAGTTCGTCGAGCGATTCTCGGGCTATTACACCCCCGTCGTCGTCGCCTTCGCGATCGTCACGACGCTTCTCCCGCCCCTCTTTCTCGGCGGGGCGTGGGTCACCTGGTTCGTCCGCGGGATCACGCTGTTAGTCCTCGCCTGCCCGTGTGCGTTCGTCATCTCGACACCCGTGAGTGTAGTCTCGGGGATTACCAGCGCCGCGAAAAACGGCGTGCTCATCAAGGGTGGCGATCACCTGGAGACGATGGGCGAGGTGGGGGCGGTCGCCTTCGATAAGACAGGCACGCTTACGAAAGGCGAGCTAGCGGTCACGGACGTCCTCGCGCTCAATAACAACACCGAAAGCGACGTGCTCCGCTGTGCGCGCGGGCTGGAGGAGCGAAGCGAACACCCCATCGGCGACGCGATCGTCGACCGCGCGGACGAACGCGACGTCGGCGAGCGATCGGTCGCGGAGTTCGAGGCCATCACCGGCAAGGGAGTGCGTGCCGATCTGGACGGCACGACCCACTACGCCGGCAAGCCCGGGCTCTTCGAGGAGCTTGGCTTCGACCTCGATCACGTCCACCTCACGACCGACGGCGGGGTCGTCCTCGAAGAGACCGAGCGCCAGTGCGCCGACCACGAAGGAGAGAACTGCCTCGACCTGTTCGAAGAGACGATCCCGCGTCTCCAGGAGGAAGGCAAGACGATCGTCCTCGTGGGGACCGACGAGGAACTGGAAGGTGTGATCGCGATCGCCGATGAGGTGCGCCCGGATGCGAAGGTCGCCCTCTCCGGGCTCCACGAGGCGGGCCTCCGGACGGTGATGCTCACCGGCGACAACGAGGGTACCGCGAAGGCGATCGCCGAGCGGGTTGGAGTCGAGGACTACCGCGCCGAGCTGCTCCCCGACGAGAAAGTCGAAGCGGTCGCCGAACTCACCGAGGAGCACGGTACAGTAGCGATGGTCGGCGACGGCATCAACGACGCCCCGGCGATGGCGACCGCTTCGGTGGGCGTGGCGATGGGCGCGGCGGGTACCGACACCGCAATCGAGACCGCCGACATCGCGCTGATGGCCGACGACCTCTCGAAACTGCCCTACCTCTATGATCTCTCGAATCGCGCGAACGGCGTGATCCGCCAGAACATCTGGGGAAGCTTGGGGGCGAAGGCGATCCTCGCGATCGGCGTCCCATTCGGCTACGTCTCGGTCGTGCTCGCGGTGCTGGCCGGCGACGTTGGCATGACGGTTGCGGTCACCGGCAACGCGATGAGACTCTCACGGATCACTCCCAACCGAACGACCGAAGAACAGTGAGAGCGGGATAACGCGTAAGATCGAATGTATCTCTACATCGTGTTTTCGCTCCCACTACAGGCCGGCGCACCGCTTCCGCTCGGGACGCTCCTGCTCGCCGCAGCGTTGGTAGCCCTCCTTTCCCCGATCGTCCTAGCCCTCCTCGTCTTCGTCGTCCAGCACGGTAGCGAGGGATCGTCGGGCGACATCGACGACGATGGTGATGGTGATAGCGAGGAGGCCGATCGGGATCCGTCCCATGATCCGGATGGAGAGTGTGAGACGACCCGCGAAACGCGCTGATGCGAGCCGACCGATCGCCGGTCCTGTTCGCCGTCGTCGTGTACATCGCCCACGATGAGGGCGAGCAGAGCGAGGAACCATCGATCGACGCTCGCGACAGCGGTGAGAAGACCGGGCGGAATTCCGACCACGAGACGAGCGGGATGACGATCTAACGTGAATCAGTCGAATCGCTGCGATCGGATCGAAACTTCTCATCTACCGAATATCACGTGAGTCATCGAGCGAAGACCGTCGTCCGCGCGTGTTTCGTCGTGTTGCTCTCGGTGTCACTACTTAGGTCGGCTCGGCGTCCGAAAGTTCCTTGCGAACGAGGGCAGAAGTATAGACGTGGTCGCTACCACACAGCCGCCGCTGCTTCTCGCCGCGTACGCCGCAGGCGTGTTGATGTTTTTCTCCCCGTGTGGCGTTGGGCTCCTCCCGGCGTATCTCACGTACTTCGGGACAGGCGAGGTCGGGAGCGATACTACTGTCTCCGCTGACGGCGACGCCGAGAGCGCCGACACCGCTGCCGATCGTGGGGCTTCGGGCGTGGCTACCTCGGCTACTGATCGCGACCGGCGATCGCCGGCTCGCTCGCTCACCGTTCTCGGCGTGATCGCCTTTCTCGGCGGGGCGATCCCGCTTACGTACATGGCAGTCGCCGGCGTCCGAATCCTGCTGCCGGGCTACCGAATCGTCGTCCCGCTCGCGAAACTCGGGACCGGTAGCTACCTCCCGCCGGTGCTACTGGTGACGATCGGGACGCTGCTGCTCGCGAACGGCGCGATCGCCGGGGGGTCGGGACTTCGGGGGGCCTACGTCGGCGTCGTCGCGACGGTCGGCATGGCGGCGACCTACCTGCTCGTGGGACTGCCGGTCATCGTCTTCGGTCAGTGGGCGCGATCGTTCCTGACACCCCTGGAGCTACTCGCCGGCCCACTGCTGGTCGCGATCGGGGTCGCGTACTACCGCGGCTTCTCCCTCTCTAGCTCGATCGCTTTGCCCAAGCGGGACGGGCGAACGGCGAGGAACTTCTTCGGTTTCGGCGTTCTCTACGGCATCGGCAGCTTAGCGTGTAACCTTCCGGTGTTTCTCGGGCTGATCGTCTCGGCGTTCGTCGCGGAGGGACTGGGCGTCGGTCTCGGGATGTTCGGTGCGTTCATCGCCGGGATGGCCACCTTGCTGATCGGGATCAGCATCGCCGCGGCATCAGGCAGTTTGTCCGTCTCGCCCGGCCGGTACGTCGGCCGCGCTCGGACCCTCGGAGCCGTTGCCTTCGTCGCCGTCGGCGCGTACATCACCTGGTTTTCGCTGGTCTCCTTTGGCTACCTGTAAGTTACCGGTAGAGAACTCACGTTCTCGAAGTGGTCCTCACTCGTCGTTCGCGACGCTGTCGCCCTGCTGGGGTCGGTTCGAGCGATCGTTCGGGCGTTCGTCAGCGTCGCGCAGGTCGCTTTCTCCCGGGCCGCTCAAGTCGAGCGGCCGAAGCCAGACGTACCACAGTCCGAGTACCCCGGCACCGTAGCCGAGCACCCAGACGATCGTGCCGAGGGTACTGAGCCCACTCTGGGCAAGGAAGTAGTTGATAACCCCTGGGACGGCGATCGCACCGACGAGTATGAACGCGGAGATGGCCCGTTTCGATCGGTCCACGATGGGTCAACGAAGGGACGGAGCGGATATAGGACTTGCTTCGGCGAACGGTCTCTTTAGCGGTTGCGCCACACTCGCCCGCGCACGACGAGCGCTATCCCACCGGCGAGCAGTCCGAGCGAGACGAGCACGAGGAGGAGCTGTCCTTCGTCGAACCAGAACGGAAGCGCCGGATACACTGCTTGCACGCCGACGAGCAGGGTCGAAAGTACTGGGAGTCCCGACCCAGCTCGGGGCTCACCGGTAGCGGTGTCACTGTAAGTCGGCCCGCCGACCGCTTCGCCGATCGGTAATCGATCGGCTTCGTAGGGGATCCGATCGGTCCCGTAGCTCCAGACCGCAGCGCCGGATCCGTTCACCTCGACGAGCCGCTTGTTCAGCGTGTCGGTGATCAGCGTGTTGCCGTTCGGCAGGCGGTCGGCGTCCCGCGGCCAGGAGAGCGCGACGTCGCCGGTCCGCTCTAAGCGCCATGCAACCGTCCACTCGCCGCCCTCTTCGTGGAGTTCGACGACACGGTCGTTCTCGCTGTCGGCGACGAGGATCGCCCCATCCCCGAGGTACTGTGGGTTGTGCTGGTGATCGAGCACGGAGGGATCGCCACAGCGCACGTCCCCGTCCCCATCGGTGTCGCGCAACCCCCCGGACCCTTGGCAGTTCGCGTCGTTCCGGTCGGTGGTGTCCTCGTTGATTACCTCGACGACACCCTTGCCCCGCTCGAGTATCAGTAGCTGGTTGGCATTTCTCACGGAAACGAGGTAGCGACCCTCCGCGATGACGTCGACGTCGTTGATGTGAAGCCAGTCCGTTCGGGTAGGGTCCGGTGGCGCGTCGTAGAACGAACTCGCATTCCATTGCCAGGTGATCTCACCGTCCTGCACGGTAAAGATCCGCTCGCTGTCCATATCCGTCAGGAGATACTCGCCGGAATCGAGTTGCTCGACATCGTGGACCTCGCTATTCGATCTCGTTCGCACCGGGAAGCTGTATTCCTCGATCACTCGGGGAGGTCCCTCAGTCGATCGAGGGTCGATGGCTCGAAAGCCGGTACGGACACAGGGCGGGTCGAACGCTCCACAGGCCTCGTAGCCGCCCTCCATGAACCCGGCGAGGATCGTTCCGTTTCCGGTTCTCGTGACGTCGAAGTAGCTCTCGGCGCTTGTCTCCCGCCAGACGACCTCGCTGCCGTTCAGCAGGTAGACGCTGCCGTGCTGGTGCCATCCCGGCCCGCCGCCCTGCGAGCCGACGAGCGTCAGGGTTCCGTTCCGCTCTCCTGCCGGGGCCGGGGAGCCGATAGCGGGAGCCAGCGCCGCGCTGATCGCGAGCGTCCCGACGAGAAGAACGATACCAGCGCCGATCAACAGCCGCCCGCAAGAGGGAGCGGCGGCGAGAGCGCCGGCCGGGCTCCGCCGATCAGTCATCGATACCCCTCGGGCGGAGCGAGGAATAGACGTTGTGCTACGGGATGGATGCCAAGCGAGGGTTTACTCGTAGCGTTCGCGTTCCCGGTGGGCGAAGTCGCTCCCGTAGCGATCGGTGAGCGCGGCATAGGCGTCGCCGAGCGCACGCAGACACTGGCGCTCGGACTCGTAACCGAGCGCCTCGGCGATCGCTCCGGGAGGCCGAGCCTGGAATACCCGATAGACGAGCAGGCGCTCCTCGCGGACCGAGAGCACTTCGGAGGGCTCGGGGTCGCCACTGCCTCGGTCAGTGAAATACGCGAGCGCGAGACGTCGGAACGGGTTGGGATCACCGTCGTATAGCCCCGGTCCGTACGCCGCCTTGCAGACGACCCGCCATTCGTATGCAGAGAGATCGGCGTCGACGGCGACTCCCGTACTCGCGAGCGCCCGGCGGGCGACGTCGGAATCGAGCGTCGAGAGCGCATCGGTAAGCACCGCCGGGAAGCGTCGAGCGAACCGGCGAGCGTGGCGCTTCGCGAGGGCCTCGCCCCGATCGGAGAGGCCCAGAAGCATGAGGAAGGAGTGCTCGCCGCTCGTCTCGTTGCGCGTCGTCGAGACGTGAACGGTCCGAAATCCGTTCGTCCGCCAGAAGCCGATCAACTCGGGGGTCGCGCCGTAGCCGACGCCGAGCCAGTCCCACTCCTCGGGTCCTTCAGAGTCGTCGGTGTCGTCGGTCACCCCTCGATTCTTCAGTTCCGCACGCACCTCCCCGAGCAAGTGTGACCCGAGGCCGCGGGAGCGCACGGCACCGTGGGTGGCGATCCTGACCACGCGCGCACCTCGTGGCTCCCCAGCCTGCTCGTCACAGAGCTGGCTCGTCAGCATGTCGGGGAGCATGTGGCCCTTGATCCGCTCGCCCTCGTAGATCGCTCGGCGGCACTCTATGGGAAGTCCCCCTTCCTCGGCGAGCAGACAGACCGAAACGACGTGGCCTCGGTACAGCAGCGCGCGCACTGAGAGGTTCGGCCCACAAAGCATTCGAGCGAGATCGTTGGGTTCAGTGCGATAATGAGCGGCGACGAGCAGGCCGAAAGCCTCCCGCAAGAGGTGTTCGTCGTCCAGTAGGTCGCTGGTCGTAAGCCGCTCGTAGCGTACCGTCTCGGGCGTAGCGCCGACAGCGAGGGAATCGACCGCTGGCCCGGCGTTGAGCAGGAGAGCACGGAAGAGCCACACCTCTATAGGGTCGCCCGCCGCGTACCGGATCGGCTCGTCGAGACGGGCGTCGAGAACCTCGTGATCGCTCGCAGCCAGTCGCTCGCGAAACCGGATCGAAAAGCCCCGACTCGCCCCCTCGTAGCCATGCACCGTGGTCGTGAACGCGAGGCGATCGGCCGCCAGTAATCGGTCGAGCAGCGAGACTGGAATCCCAGCGGCCTCGTCGACGAACACGACATCGGGATCGATGTCCCCATCGCTCGTCCCGTCTTCGCCCGGTGGTCCTCTACGGGTTGCTTCGGGGTCGGCCACGAGACCGGCCGCGGTCGTCGGCGGGACGAACCGGACGCTTCCGCTTCCGGTATCGAGGACTCGCGGGTTCGACTCCCTCTCGCGGGTGACCGAGACGCCGAGATCGTCGAGGACCGCCGCGGCACGGGCGAGGACTTCCTCACTGGCCCGGTAGCTCGGGGCGGTCACGAGCACGCTTTCCCCACTCGCCGCGAGCGCTCCGGCGGCGAGCCCGGCAGCGCTCGATTTCCCCCGGCCACGGTCGGCTTCGACCACCACCGCCGTCCCGGCTTCTCCCAGACGTTCGAACGCCTGGACACACCGCCGCTGATCGGCCGTCAGACATCGCTCGTAGACCGTCGTGGGAAACCGTCCGTTCCCTCGATCGTCTCGGTCGCCTCGATCGCTTCGATCACCCCGGGGAGCCCGGTTCTCGCCCCCTATCGCGCCGTCGGCCGCCGACCTGGGATCGGCCGACGAGAAACCCCCGAACGAGCGGGCGGAACCGTCTTGATCGGTGAGCCGCGGTGCGGGATGGAGCAGACCGTCGCGCTCGAT
>PXRA01000085.1:30661-59389 GCA_003021725.1 Halobacteriales archaeon QH_8_64_26 | reverse complement strand
CCCGGTGCCACCCGCTCGGCGGGCAAAGCGTCGCGCTCGCCGACGAGGATCGTCTCCGATCGATCGGTCTCCGTCGCGGCGAGGACCGCCCGAGCACTCGCGTAGCACGCCTCACGGGAACCGTGAAGAACCAGCAGCCGGCGCTCGTTCGTCCGGCGTGCTTCCGCGCGGAGGTCGCCAACGAGTGCGGCGAGGGCGGTCACATCCTCCTTCACTGGCGAACCCTCAAGACGACTCCGGTGGGGTCCTCGGGATCGCTCCGATCACCCGGGCGAGACCGATCCTCTCGCGACGCGAGTGCCGGCCGGTAGCGGCGCTCGTGGGGACTCGCGCGTGCTTTGGGTTGCGAAAATCGGAACCGGCCGAACGATCAGGAAGCGGTCGAGAGAACCGAAAGCCGATAGCGACCTCGGGCGTTACCAGGCGCTCGCTTGTGCGCCCATATCGGTCGTTAGCGCGATCTCCAGTGCGTCGTCGTAGGTGACCGCACCGTCGCCGTTGACGTCGACGGCATCAGCCTGCTCGTCGCTGAGATCGAGTTCGCCCGCATCGACGGCGGTTACGACCACAGCGTGAAGCACCGCGTCGAGCACGGTGACCTCGCCGTCGCCGTTGAGATCGCTGTAGATCCCGTCGTCATCGACGTCCTGGGGCGGGCCAACCGAGACCGTGAGACCCGCGACCGAGATCTCGACCGGCTCGGGGAAGATCGCGTCCTCCTCATCGTCGTCCTCTTCGACGGTCACTTCCGCGCTATCGACGACGGCCTCATCGTCCTCGGTGTAGGGGCCGTCGTTGCCGCCCTCGTTCTGGACGAAGTCGTACTCCTCGTCGCCGTCGGTGTCTCGGTGGGGCATCGCGATCAGCGTCCCGTCTTCTTCGAGAGCCGACTGGTCGAAGGTCGTTCCGTCGACACCCTCGAAGAGGGTGACCTCGACGTCCTCGTGGGTGCCGGCCTCGAGGTACTCCGAGACCCCGATGACGCTGCTTACGACCTCGCCGTCGAGCAGGCTCGCGTTATGGATCGCGACGAACCCATCTTCGGGAACGGTCACCGACTCGATAACGACCGTCTCGCCTTCCGAGGTCTGATCCTCGAACGTAACTGAGGCGTCCGAATCGTCCCCGTTCGTGTGGCCATCGGCCGGAACTGCGCCGATCCCCGCAGTCATCGACAACGCGACCAGCAGGGCGATCCCGATCGCACCGACCTGCTGTACTACCGAGCTAGTATCACTCATAACCCACCACACGGTACCGCCGCCGTCTACTTATCTTTTGTTATCGTTGTTTAAATGATTCTCCCCAATCGGTACTAATTTACTGATTACCGAACCAGAAAACATCTCGCAGCCGACCGGTCCGGAACATCAAGCGAACCGGCCGAGTCGGTGGCACGAGTCGAAAGGTTCGCGTGTCGAACCAGGAGTATCGAAAGCCCCCTCGGAAACGCCAGAGGCAGGCCAGCGATTCGTAGGTATGCGCCGCCCTCGCGATCACGCGACCGACGATGGCCGGTGTCGCTTCGCTCTCGAGCACGCCGCGAGCGATCCGGACTTCGTCCACGAGCGCCGTCGCGAGGACCACCGGAAGGGCGATCCCGGCCGCGCCCGTTCGCTTCGATACCCAACTGCCGTCTCTCGTGTTCCGAACTGGAATCTTGATCTCGTTTAGTTATATTTTATTCCCGTTATTTATATCAGCGCAAAAACCCGATACGATGACTGGGGGCCGAAATGTCGCCTCTCCTCTTCTCTCCGGTCGGTCGAAGCCAGCGTGTCGAGCGAGGACGCTCCCTTCACGAGAGTCGAAGAGGTGCCGGCGGACCGAAGAGAGTACCGTACCGGTCACAACTCCGAAGTCCTCGCCGCCGGAATCGGGACTATGGAAAAGACCCCGCTGGGGACGTCGGTGGGGGTCGACGATCCCTACGCGTTCGCCGGCCGTTGCGATCACGTGACCGACGACGGCCGGTGTCGCTTCGCCCTCGAGCACGCCGCGAGCGATCCGGACTTCGCCCGCGAGCGCCGTCGCGAGGACTACGCTTGTCCGATCGTCGGAGAGAAGAGTTCGAACCCGGTCGGCGGGGCGAAGGGTGGTTCGGGCGGCGGCGATCGTAAGGAGGGCACGAAAGCGTGCTGGCACGAGTGCCCACATTACTGCTCGCGGACGCACGGGCGTCAGTGCGTCCGGTGTGGGCTCGAAGAGCGTCGGACGATCGACTCCGGCGAGCGCCCGCTGCTCGACGAACATCACCTCTCGTATGCCGAGTCCGAGTCGGGACCGTCCCCCCCGTCGCCGGGAGCGAGCCACGAGATCACCGTCTCGCTCTGTCGGTGGTGTCACGCGAAGGTGCACGGCTCCTGGGCACGCCTCGCGGACGACGCGAGCCCCGATCCGGAGGCGATCGCGGCCCGGGAGGGACGCCGGTCGCGCGAGCGCGCGGAGACCGCCTTCGAGACCGCAGCACAGCGCCGCGGGAACGCCGAGGAGTGACCGATAGCCACCCGACGTTTCGCTGCGCTCGGTGGACCCCACGATCGCGTTCGAGCACTGATCACCGAATATATAGCTATCGACGGCGAAGCGGCGGTAATGACGCGGATCGACGTAGTCGATAACCACGGCCAGTTCACCCATCTCGAACGCCGGGCACTGAACGATATCGGCGTCGACTGCGAGATACTCGAAAACACTACCCCACCGGACGAGATCGACGCCGACGGGCTCGTGCTCTCGGGGGGGCCCGGATCGGCGGGCGAGAAGGAGACCGGCGGGCGGTGTGGGGACTACCTCGATCTCGACGTCCCGGTACTCGGGATCTGTCTCGGGATGCAGATCGTGGCCGCCGAGCGGGGCGGATACGTCGGACCGGGCGAGTACGGTGGTTATGCCGACGTTACCGTCGAGATCACCGAGGGCGAGGACCCCCTCGCCGGGTCGCTTGCCCCAGAGACCCGGGTCTGGACGAGCCACGCTGACCAGGTAAAGGACCTCCCCCCGGGGTTCGTGTGCACGGCCCGGAGCGAAGTCTGTGCGATCGAGGCGATGAGCGACGAATCGGCGGCTCTGTATGGCGTGCAGTGGCACCCCGAGGTGGCTCACACCGAGCAGGGTACCGAGGTCTTCGAGAACTTCCGGGCGATCTGCGAGCGGTAGCCGACGCGGAATGTCGGCGATCGAACGCGGACGGCTCCCCTCCCCCATGACGAGCACACAAAGCGACCTGGCCGCGCTCTCACGGTACGTGGTTCGCGCCCCGCGGTGGTATTCGAGCCTCGCCTTCGCGCTCGTGATCGCCGCCGCCGCCGGGATCGCCGCTTTCGACTCCCGGTTCGTCCTCGAAGACGCCTGGCAGGGCGTTTTCTTCATCGGCGTGCCGACCGTGATCGCGAGCCTCGCGATGGCGGGCATCGATCGCCGTCTGGGCGGACAGCTCACCCCGAGCCGAGCCTCGCTGCTCGCGCTCACTGGAGAGTTGGTGCTCGTCGCGACGCTCACCGTCGCCGGTGTGCTGACGGTCCTCAGCGCGCTCGGCCAGAAGTTCGTCTTCGATGCCCTGGTAGCGGGTCTCGCCGCGGTGTTTGCCCTCCAGTTATTCATCGTGATGGCGGTCTCGCGTCGCTCGCCCCTCATCGCGGTGATCCCGGCGAGCGTCCAGACCGTTAGCACCGCACTTCTGTTATACGTTTACAGCGGAACGATGCGATCGATCGAGGGCGGGGGCCCCTTGGTCGAGTGGCTGCTCGCCAGACCCCAGGAGGCCCCACCGGGACTAGAGGGGATCGTTCCCGTCGATTTCGCCCTTCTGGGGATCCTCTGTGTGCTGTATGCCGTCGCGGTCTGGGTCTTCCTCGCGGTCATCGACCGACCGTGGCGCCGCAGTCTGGACGTGAGCGTACTCGACTTTATCGGCGGATTCGTCGGCTACATCGCCGAGGGCACTCGGGAGCTCGAAAACTTCTTCGAGGCGATCGGCGAGGAAGCCCTGGTACCTGTTACCGTCTGCTCGTTCCGCCGTTTCGACGGCTCGGAGAAGGCCCGGTTCGTGCTCGCGATGGTCCACCCGGGGCCGATGGGTGAGATCGGCGGCGGGAATCTCCCCGAGCGGGTAGCACGGGACGCGGAAGGGCTCGCCTTCCCGCCACACGCTACTGCAGGCCACGACTTCAATCTCGTGACCGAACGCGAAGTCGATGCGGTCTTAGAAAGCGCCGATCGGGCCGCGGCGAACGTCGAGTACACCGATCGGGCCACGGCCGGCGGGCGCAGCCGATCGGGGGAGGCGACGGTGCTGGGCCAGCGCTTCGGCGACGACGTGCTCCTCGCTTCGAGCTACGCGCCGAATTTCGCCGACGACGTCGATTACGCCGTCGGCCTGGCGGCCGGCGGGGAAGCCCGCGCACAGGGAGCGAGGCGAGTTATGCTGATCGACGCCCACAATTCCAACAACGGGCTCGAAGCGGGCGACCTAGGTCACGTCGTCCCCGGCAGCCAGCGTTCCTTCGACCTCATGGAAGCGACCGGTAGGGTCGCCAACGCCCTCCGTGACGCCCCGGAGAGCGCGCCGAAACTGGGCGTCGCCTGGGATCGAACGCCCTGGAGTCCGAGGGAGGGGATCGGCCCGCTCGGCGTCCGAGTCGCCGTGCTCGAGGTCGGCGACGAACGGACTGGGTACGTCCTGATCGACGGGAACAACATGGAACCGGGACTGCGCGATCGGATCCTCGCCCGCCTCGGGGTCCGGGCGGACGAGGAAGGGAAGGCGGCTTCGAACTCCGAGCCGGAAGCCGGCCCCGATCCCATGGCCCCGACCGCCAACGGCGGAGCAGCGGCCGAAAGGACTGCCTCCGACGGAGCAGGCGCTCGCCACGGTCCGACCGACGCCGAGGTGGGGGACGCGGGAACGCTTCTCGACAGCGCGGAGGTCATGACGACCGACACCCACATCGTTAATACGGTCGATTCGACCAACCAGGTCGGGGCGGCGCTGCCGCCCGAGGAGCTTCTCGACCTGATCGCCGATCTGACCCGCGAGGCGAGCCGCGATCTAGAGCCGGTCGAGGTCGGGATGGAAAGCGAGAACGCCCGAGTGACGGTCTTCGGCAACGACCGGACCGAGACGCTCGCGAGCCACGCCAATGCCATGATCGCGATGGGCGGCGCGTTCGCACTCGCCGTGATCGCCGCCGTGATGGCCATCAGCGCGCTGATCTTCTTTCTCGCCTGAGAGACGGTCCCAGGACATCTTCGACACTGCCCACACCGGACACCTGATGGGTCGCAGTTTTTCGAGCGCTTCGATCGGTCGCCCTCGACTCGGCTTCGACGGCCGAGCGTTGATACCCGAAGCCGCACCGATCGCTCCCTGTGGGAGGACAGCGACCGACCGGATCGGGGGAGCGGTGGCCCGGTTCGGGTCGATTCGACGCGGCGAACGGGGATCGAGTGGCTCACGACGGGCACCCCGAACCGAGCGGCGACCAGCGACAGGAGCAGGGAGCGACCGCCGAGTGTCGCTGCGAGGTGCGCTTCCGGGGCGACCGGCTCCTCCTCGATGCCGAGAACTGTCCAGGAGCCGGCCGGCTGGCGGATAATCCGGCGTGTCGGGGGCGAGTAATCGGGGCGCTCGCCGAGCGGAACGCCGGGGCGGTGTGTATACGCATCACGGATACGGAGCGAACGCGTGCATGCGGGGTCGCGGCGTTTCTGGTGGCCGCCGGCCGGTTCGTAGCGCTCTGTGACTCACACAACGCGGCTCTCGCCGCGCGTGCCCGCCGCCACCCACTCGAAGCCGCCCGCGCTGCTGCCGGGCGGGACGATCCGGTCGCTCGTATCGCCGCCGAAACCGGTTTTATCGAGGGCAGCGTCCGGTTCGCGAGTTACCGGGACGCGTTCGGCGAGTCCGCCGCTTCGGACGATCCGGACGATCGCGACCCCCGTAACCGGAGTGATCCAGGCGGCCACGAGTCCCGTGAAGGTGGAGGGGAACGCCGATAGGGAACGATAGGCCGAAAAGCCCGGCCTCCACCGGTCGGCGATCTCAACTGATTTGTGCCGCCGAGCGCGTACGCCGAGTATGTTCCACGAGGTAGCGAACGCCAGTGAACTCTCGGCGGAAGAACTTCGCAGGCGCTACGACGGTCAACTGGCGGCCGTCGTCGACGAACACGGCGTCAAGGACGTGGCCGAGGACTCAGGCGTCGAGCGCGAGAGGGCCGAAGCGATCGCCGAGGGTGACTCGCCCGACCTCGTACTGGAGGAGGGGGCGGCGATGCTCGCGGTATCGCCCGACGAACCGGACGCTGAGGCCATCGTCATGGAGACCCGCGATCACCTACTGATGGGGATGACGACCGGCGTGCTCGACGTCGAGGCCGTCGAATCGGGTATCGACGGCGCGATCGACGCCCGCGAGATCCAACAGAAAATCGAGGGCCGCCTCGAGATGACCCTCGACGAACTCGCCCAGCTACACGGCTATATCGACAGCCGGGCCCGATGACCCGCGTCGCGATCCTCGGTTGTGGCTATGTCGGCTGTGAGCTCGGCCGGCAGCTCCTGCCCGAACGCGACGTCTGGGGAGTCAGGCGTTCGGAAAGCGGGCTCGATGCAGTCGAACGAGCGGGTATCGAACCGGTCCGAGCGGACCTCACCGAGAAGGACTCCCTCGAGGCCGTGCCCGACGTCGATCGGGTGATTTTCGCCGCGAGCGCGGGCGGCCGGAACGCAGGGGCCGCCCGCGAGGCCTACGTCGAGGGGCTCACGAGTGCGATCGAGTCCTTCGGGGAGCGCGAGAGTTCCCCGGAACGGTTCGTCTACACCGGCAGCACCGGCGTTTACGGCGACTTCGATGGTGAAGAGGTCGACGAGGAAACGAGGATCGATCCGGCGACCGAACGCCAGGAGATCCTCCTCGAAGCCGAGCGGCGGGCGCTCGAACTGACCGCGGAGTACGGAATGGCGGGCACCGTTGTGCGCTTCGGCGGCCTGTACGGCCCCGATCGCTACCGACTGGAACGCTACCTGGAGGGACCGGTTACTGAGGGACATCTCAACCTCCTGCATCGCGACGATGCCGCTGGATCCGTTGCCTTCCTTCTAAAACGAGAGGAGGCCCGCGGTGAGATCGCCAACGTCGTCGACGACGAACCGGTTTCGAAACACCGACTCGCCGACTGGCTCGCCGCCGAATGTGGCGTCGAGGAGCCCGAAAAGCGGACCGTCGAGGAGCGACTGGCCGACGAGGACCTCTCCGAGGCGGCGAAAGCGCGCATCGCTGCCGATAAGCGGTGCTCGAATGGGAAACTACGGGACCTCGGCTACGACTTCGCCTATCCCACCTACCACGAGGGCTATCGGGACGCGATCGAAGCCTACCGAAATTGATCCAGAGGCGGGACCGCTGCCGCGCTACCGGTAGCTATCGGAGGTCCTGACCTATCGGCCAAAATCGCGCGTCCCGATCTCTACTTCAGGCGCTCTTGAAGGAAGGAGGGGTGGGCCGCGGTGACGCCGGGAACCTCGAGGATACGCTCGGAGATGACCTCGCCGACGGCGTTGCCGTCCGCGCCGCTGACTTCCGCCATCAGCATGTGATCGCCGCTAGAGGTATAGAGGGTCTCGACCTCCGTTAGCTCTTTGAGCTGACGGGTGGCCTCGACGTAGCGCTCGCTCTCGACGTCGATCCCGACCATCGCGATCGACCGGCCCGAGAGCTTCTTGGGGTCGACCTCGGCGGAGTAGCCGACGATAACGCCGTCACCCTCGAGTTTCTCGATGTACTTTCTGACCGTCGGCTTCGAGACGTCCGCGCGCTCGGCGATCTCGGCATAGGAGGCCTGGGCGTTTTCCTCCAAGACCGAGAGGATGCGATCCTCCGTAGACTCGACGCTCATGTAAGTACTTTAGCTCCCGCGGAAAAATATCTTCCGAATCAGAAAGCGCGGTGCGTCGAATGTGAGGGTCACTCGGTCGTCGATCGACCCCAGTTCTCAGGTCCTGAACTTCGGGCTCCGAGTCGTGCTCGCGCCGCTCAGCGATGGCGCGCGATCAGTTCGTCGGCCGTGCGTTGCCAGTCGGCCGAATCGTCGAAGTACCGCTCAGCGAGGGGCTCTTCGGGCATCTGGCCCTGGTCGATCTTCTCCTGCTGGTAGGAGGGGCGATCTTCCTCGACGTAGAACCGGCCGGTGAGGACCGTCCCCTCGTGAAGGACGTCTTCGGTTTCCTGCATCATCTCCGCTGCTTCCCCGCGGTCGTTGACGTCGAAGTCGTAGTCATCGGAGTCCTGTACGTCGACGTAGGGGACGTACTGCTTTGCGTCCTTGTTCCAGGTCGGGCACTGCGTGAGGAAATCGACGTGGGCGAAGCCGTCGTGCTCGATCGCTTCCGCGAGGATATTACCAGCCTGTCGTGGGTTGACCGCTGCGGTCCGGGCGATGTAGGATGCCCCGGAGGTGAGCGCGAGCGAGAGCGGTCGGATGGGGTCTTTCGCGCTCCCCTGGGGTTGGGTCTTCGATTTGTGGCCTTTCGGGCTCGTCGGGGAGGTCTGGCCCTTCGTGAGCCCGAAGATCTCGTTGTTGAAGACGATGTAGGTCATGTCGTGGTTCTCGCGGGCGGTGTGCATGAAGTGATTGCCACCGATGCCGTACCCGTCCCCGTCCCCACCCGCGGCGATCACCGAAAGTCCGGGGTTCGCGAGCTTCGCCGCCCGAGCGATCGGCAGCGAACGTCCGTGGATCGAGTGATAGCCATAGGAGTCGAAATAGCTATTCAGCTTTCCCGAACAGCCGATACCAGTGACTAAGAGGATCTCGTCGGGCGTCAATCCGAGCTCGGGGGCGGCCTGCTTGAGGGCCTTGAGGACGCCGAAGTCCCCACAGCCCGGACACCAGGTCGCCTGGGGTTCGATCCCCGGCGTGAATTCGTCCCTGTCGAGTTCTGCCTCTTCGCCGATCGCGCTGAATGCACTCATTGTCGTAGTGGTCTCCGTTAGTCGCCTGCCGCCGGTTCGATTCGCGTCTGTGCGCTCGGTGCCTCGTCGCCACCGTTCAGTTGGATCTCGAAGCCTTCGACGATCTCCGCGGGTTCGAAGGGGTTGCCATTATACTTGAGCAACGAGGAGAGCTTCTCGCCGAACTGGCCCAACTCCCTCTGGGTGAGCCCGCGGAACTGCGCGGAGGCGTTCATCTCGACGACGAGACACTCCTCGACCGACTCCAGGAAGTCGGTCACTTCCCGTTCGGGATAGGGCATGAGGTCGCTTACGCCCAGTGCCTTGACCGAGTGACCGTCGTCGTTGAGCCGATCGATAGCCTCCTCGACGGTTCCTTGTTGACTGCCCCATGTCAGGATGCCGTACTCCGCATCCTCGGGCCCGTAGGCCGTCTGGTGAACCGGCTCGAACTCGTCGAGTTCCTCCCTGATGGCGTCGAGCTTTCGCATTCGCCGATCCATCTGGAAGACCCGGTTGTCCGGGTCCTCCTCGATGTGGCCCTGTGGGGTGTGTTCGTTGCCGGTCGCGAGGAATCGACCGCCTTTCTGGCCGGGGATCGATCGCGGACTCACGCCGTCGTCGTTTTCGGGGTCGTGCTGGAAGCGATCGAAGATGCCCGACTCGTGATGTGGGGCATCCGCGATCTCCTCTTCGGTGAGCACGCTGCCCAAGCTCGGGTCGGGTTCGCGATCGAAGAGGGCCTCCTCGATGTTCGTGATCTCGCCCGAGAGCTTCTGGTCGATGACGATCGTGACCGGGATCTGGTAGTCATACGCGATGTGGAACGCGTCCCGGGCCTGCTCGTAGCACTCCTCGACCGTGCCAGGTGCGAACACGACTCGGTTCGAGTCGCCCTGGCTCGTATATAGCACGTGTTCTAAGTCGCCCTGTTCGGGTTTGGTCGGCATCCCGGTCGAGGGGCCGGCTCGCATCGCCTCGACGAGTACCAGTGGCGTTTCGGTCATCTCCGCGAGCCCGAGGGGTTCGGACATGAGGGCGTACCCACCGCCGGAAGAACCGGACATCGCCTTGACCCCGGTGTGTGAGGCCCCGATCGCCAGCGAGGCGGCAGCGATCTCGTCTTCGACCTGCTCCGCGATCCCGCCGAAGTTCGGCAGGTTCTGGGACATGATGGTGAAGACGTCGGTCCAGGGGGTCATCGGGTAGCCGGCGATGAACCGACAGCCCGCGTCGAGCGCGCCGTAGGCCACCGCTTGACTGCCGGACACGAGTACCTGGTTCTCCTCGTGGGAACCCTCCGGAACCTGGACGTCGTGGGCCTGGTCCATCTCGGTGACCTGCTCATAGGCCTCCTCCAGTACCGTGATGTTCGACTCCAAGATGTCCCCGGACATCCGGTCGCTCATGAGCTCTTCGACCGGCTCGGTGTCCATTCCGATCAGCGCCGCGGTCGCACCCACCCCGGCGGTGTTGCGCATGATCTCGCGGCCGTGTTCGCGCGCGATTCCCCGGAGATCGATCGGGTAGACGTGCCAGTCGTTCGCCTCGGCCCGTTCCTCGAGGTCAACGTCGGCAGTGGCGAGATCGTCCTCCTCGAGCATGCCCTCGTCGTAGACGATGACCCCACCCTCTCGGAGATCGTCCAAGTTCTCCGAGAGCGGTTTTACCTCCTCCTCGCCGTAGTAGGCGGGCTGGTCTTCCTGGGGATTACGGGCGAAGGAATCGCCCAGTGCCAGCAGGAAATTGTAACCGTCGCCACGGGAACGTACCTTTTCCCCGCCCGCCCGGACCTCGAAGTAGGTGTGCCCACCCCGGATCCGCGAGGGATAGTGTCGGTGGCTGAATACGTTCAGCCCCATTCGCATGAGCGCCTTCTCGAAGGCCTGGCCGGTCGAGTCCATCCCGTCGCCCGACCCACCCGCGAGCCGCCAAACGAGTTCTGAGTCAGTCATTGAGTGATCACTCGGTCTCGATGACCGTGTACGGAGCCGTTCGCCACCGGGTGACTAAAGCGTTTGGTACAAGTGCGCATGCATTAATTGTGAAGGTATGATCTCCCGGCGATCGTTCGTCATAAAATACCACGAAAGACCGATGGGAGCGAGGATCGCCGTTCGTCGATGACGGCTGATCGATGTTCCGGAGGGTCGTTCTACGTGGGCCAGTCCTCGTCGATGGCTTCGATCTGGTTGCGGTCGTGGCCGAACAGCACAGTCGCATCGTGGCGGCGTTCTACGTCCTGTAGCTTCCGGAGGCTCTCGGCCCAGGCCCGCGAGCCCCACAGCAGGCTCGCGCCCATCTCCTGTTCCTCGCGGTAGTTCGTCTCGAAGAAGGCCTCGTCGCCGGCGATCAGGAGCGGGGGTTCGGTGTCGACGAGCGCGCCGAGTAGGCCAGGGGTATGGCCCGGCAGATGCAACAACTCGACGCCCTCGACTAATTGGCGCTCGCGGTGGACGACGTGCCAGTTCAGATCTCGATCGAAGTCCTCCGAGACGTAGGCGATCGATCCTTCCCTGCTTTTGGCACTGTAGTAGGCGAACTTCAGTTCCTCCTCGTGGACGTAGATCGGGGTGTCGGTGCCCTCGAACTGGTAGAGCCCCCCGGCGTGATCGAGGTGTAGGTGGCTCTGGACGACGCAGTCGATGTCCTCGATGCCGTAGCCCGCCCCTTCGAGGTCGGCAGCCAGATCGTGCTCGTCCGCATCGACGTGGGCGAAGACCTCGTACAGCGCGTCCGGCCAATACCCCGCAGCGTTCGGATGAGAGCCGGTGTCCCAGAGCACGGTCGCCTCGGGCGTATCGATCACGAGGTTCCAGACCGCATAGGGAACGTACTCGAAGTCGGGGTTCCGGTTACTGGCGGTCGCAGCGACGCTGGTGTCGACCGCGAAGTTCTCGTCCGCATGGATCCGGCCGCGATCGAGCAGGTGAACGTCGATATCGGCCATGAGGGGAGTTCGGCCGGCGAGGATATAAATCTCGGCCGGGTAGTCGCCTCGACGGTGGCTTCTCGCGAGGTAATGGACCTTTTCAGTGGGACTATGGCATGACACTGTCATCGGGGAGTATGAGCGAGTATCGTCCCGTTCCTGACGCGGACGTGCCTGAGTTCCAGCGGATCCTGAGTTATGCCTTCAGTCCGGCCGAGGAGCACGAACCGACCGACTCGCTCGAAGAACTCCCGCCGCGGGCGACGCTGGGCGACCGACGTGCGATCTACGAGGGAAGCGAGATTCGCTGTACCGCCGTGCACCACTGGTTCCGCCTCCGGGTTCGGAGCGAATTCGAAGAGGTCCCCGGCTTA
This sequence comes from Halobacteriales archaeon QH_8_64_26, assembly GCA_003021725.1. Classification (GTDB taxonomy): domain Archaea; phylum Halobacteriota; class Halobacteria; order Halobacteriales; family Halococcaceae; genus PXQR01. The sequence continues at coordinate 47,130 of PXRA01000085.1, read as the reverse complement.
TCGGCGGTAGCGACGCCCCCGGAGTACCGCCGACAGGGGCTCGTCGGTCGCTTGCTGGCACAGTCGCTCTCCGAGTACCGCGAGCACGGCGCCGGCTTCTGTGCGCTCTGGCCCTTTAGCCACCCGTTCTACCGACAGTTCGGCTGGGGACTCTGCTCGCGGTACGGCCGGGTGACCTGTAAGCCCGAGGCGCTTGCCGGGATCGGTCCGGGGAAGCAAGGGGAAAGCAACGGGAGAGAACACCGCTTTCGTCGGTGTTCACCCGAGGAGTGGGCAGCGCTCGATCGAGTTTATTCGGCGACGGACGACCGGGATCTGACGATGGATCGCACCGAGGCGTGGTGGCGAAAGCGCGTGTTCACCGGCTGGGATACCGATCCCTACGCGACGGGCGTCGAGCGGGACGGGCGACTGGTCGGCTACCTCGTCTACGACATCGAAGAAAGCGAGAACGGCGACGGCCGCCGCATGGTCGTTCGGGAAGCGGGTCACGTCGACATCGAGGCCTGCCGCGCGGTACTCGAATTCTGTCGGAATCACGACTCACAGATCGAGGAGATAGAACTCCGCGGGCCGGCCGAGACCTCGCTTCAGGACCTCGCTCGCGACCCGGGCGAGATCGCCGTCGAGATCGAAGCCGGCCCGATGATCCGGATCGTCGATCTCGCCCGGGCACTGTCGGGGCTCTCTTATCCGGCCGGTATCGAGGCCGACCTCGCGCTCGAAGTTACCGACGGGGTCGCCGACTGGAACGACGGCCGATTTCGGCTCTCGATCGCCGATGGAGCCGGGAGATGTGAACCGGTCGAGGGAGGCACCGACGCCCTCACCGACGCCGGTAGCGATGACGACGCTGACCTGGTAACATCCATCACGACGCTCTCGCAGGTCGCCGTTGGCTACCTATCGGTCGATCGCGCCGAAACGGTCGGGGACTTCGAGGTGGCGTCGGCCGAGGCGCGCGAAACCCTCGAAGCGGCGTTCCCGCCACGAGAGACGTTCCTCCGGGAGTTCTTCTGAGCTACGAAGCGGGCGGGAACGACCGACGGAGCTTCGATCCATCGGTTCCTCGATACGCGACCGACCGTCGAGAACGGCCGATCAGTAGCCCGACTGGCGGTAGATGAGGTTGCGCTGGATCTCGTTGGCTCCTTCGTAGATCACGGGGATACGCACGTCCCGGTAGACGCGGGCGATCCGCCGGTCGGTAAGGACCGAGCGCCCGCCGTGCAGTTGCATCCCGCGTTCGGCACACTCCATTGCGGTTTCGGTGGATTTGGTCTTTGCCATCGCGGCCCATAGGCCGCTTTGCTCCTGATTCGCGACTTTCCGTGCGGCCTGCCAGTTCAGACTTCTAGCAGCCTCGAACTCCATGCGCATGTCTGCAAGGATGTGCTGGACGGACTGAAAGCCGCTTACCTCCCGGCCGAAGGCCTCCCGGTCGTGAACGAACTCCCAGGCCTGCTCGATGGCCGCCGCCGCGAGCCCTAGTCCGTGACCGCCGACGACGATCCGGCCGTGATTGAAGAACTCGGCAAGCATATAAAAGCCCGCACCCTCGCTGTCGATCAGGTTTTCCTCGGGGATCCGGCAGTCTTCCAGGAAGATATGGCCCTGTTTCGAGGCGCGCATCCCCATTTTCTCGGGGATGTGCTCGGCGTCGTACCCTGGTGCGTCGGTCGGGACGACGAACATCGAGTAGTTCGAGTACCGGTCCTCGCTGTCGTCGGTCTTCGCATAGAGGGTGAGCCAGTCGGCCTCAACGGCGTTGCCGACCCAGTACTTCTCGCCATTGAGGACCCACTCGCCGGCCTCCTCATCGTGTTCGGCGCTCGTCGTCATTCCCGCGAGATCGCTGCCGGTCTGGGGTTCGGAGACTGCAAGTCCCGTGATCGCCTCGCATTCGGCGACGGGTCGAAGATACTCCTTCTTTTGTTCCTCGTCGCCGTATTTCTCGACGATCTCCCCGCCGAAACTCGCGAGCTGGAGCGTCAGTGCGATCCCGGCGTCGGCTTTGTAGAACTCCTCGGCGATCGCAAGGGTCTGATAGAGATCGAGGCCCCGCCCGCCGAGGTCCTCGCCCAAGTCCTGGGCGACGAGGCCGGCGTCCTGGCCCGCTTCCAGGACCTCCCAGGGGTACTCGCCGCGCTCGAAGTATTCCCCACTATTGGGCTCGATGTGTTCGGCGGCGAACTCGCGGGCTTCCTGCTTGACCGCGCGAGCGTGTTCGGGGATCATCGACTCGTCCAGCAAGTCCATAACGATCGTTGGGATCGAGCCGACAAATACCCCTTGAAAGCGTCGCCGTCCGGTGGCTTTCGTGATCGTTCGTCTCGCCCATCGGATCGGCATTGATCGCCGTCCCGACCACCGAAGCAGTCGACGTTTCTGGGGCGAACAGTTTCAAAGACCGGAATCAGAGCGAGTCGCGATCGGGTGCAAAGCGAACGCGATCATCGACCGTCGGGCCAAGCGTGAGTTCTACCAGGCCCTCGTCGAGCACTCGGCCGCCCTCGACGGGTACTCCCCAGCTATCGAAGCGGAGATAGCCCCGAATGTCGGCGGCGTGGGTGAAGAGATCGAGGTACTCGACCGCGTGCTCGGGGTAGGTAGTACTACTGTGGGCCCGATCCATATCGGAGTAGATCGTCTCCCTCGCCTCGAAGAAGGTTTCGAGGCGACCGGCGTCCGCCTCAGTAGCCTCGACGACCGTATCGGAGGCAGCCTCGATCTCCGCCGTCGAGAGGCCGACCTCCCGGAGCGCGCGCTGGGTCCGCTGATCGAAGTGCATACCCTCTCCTCGAAGCCTCGATTACATAGATCCGGCTACTCCTAACGAGGGGCCGCCGAGCGGAACGGGTCGTCTCACTGGCTGTCACGAGCGCCGATCGATCGCTCGACTCGGCGACGCTCGGGAGCCGGGATCCTCACACGCTACGCGATCGAACGAGGGCTCCTGCAAACGGGGTTCCGATCACGAGCCACTTCTCGCGATAATCGGACGGAACGAAAGCAAAGCGCCGTTCCGGTTCCGCCAATTTCACCGATGTACGATCCCGTGTCGGCCACCGCGTCCTGTGCGAGAGGTCGATGTCGGTGTAGAGTCGATGTTCGGATCGGTCCCCGTCAGTGAGCGGCCGGGCTCTCGACGTAACCGGGGTCCTCCTCGTAGTCCCGATCGGCGACCACCATCCCCCGGTAACTCTCGATGATCTCCACACTCCTGTTCGGGTACGCCCGCCTGGTGGAGGCTCTGGAGGATGGCCGTATAAACGACGTCGAACTCGTGGTCGCTGAGTTCGAGGTGTTCGTGGGCGTCTTCCATGTCACAGCCCGCATAGACCTCCGGTCCACCGGTCGCTTCGATCGACCACGCCGTCACGAGGTACTTGAAGCCGGCATGACCTTCCTCCTCGTGGAACTCCCACGTCTCGGGGTTCTGGTTGACGGCGTCGTTCTCGTAGAGGCGATCGACCAGATCGTCTACCGCCCCAGCGATGCCGTACGTGCCACCGAGCCGTTCGTACAGCGACTCTCCATCCCCGGTCGTCGCGGTTTCCGGTTTCGTCTCCGCGGAGTCTGGTTCACTCACGATACGACACTGGGATCGATCCATAATAATCGTTTCATATATTTAACTCGACAGGTTGGAACGCCGGACCCGAATCCGGCTGTACGTTGACAAGTATGAGAGAATGGTATATTCTATGATAAAAGTGGCTTAGCTCGCCGGCCAGTTCTCCGCTCGGCGGGAGGGGTACTGAAAGCACCGCTCTCGATTCGATACCGACCACTGGATCGCCCGAGCCGACCGCTGCTCGTCCGAGGATTAAATCGAGTCGCCGTCTCGGATCTCGTAGTGGCGGGCCCGCTCGTCGAAGTCCGTAAGTAGTGCCCGGGCTTCGGAGGGAACGTGGGCTTGCTCGTAGTCCTCGCCGGCGAACGCTTCGAGGGCCTCCCAGGAGTCGAATCGCGTGATGGTGACGTACTCAACCCGTTCGTCGTGGTCGCGCCGAGCTAACTCGTAGCCCGCGTAACCTTCGCCGGTCTCGTCAGCAATCCCGGGGAACACCTCCTCGGCGACGAGCCGTTCGTACTCGGTCGCGTTCTCGGGCGTCGTCCAGCCGTGCCAGAGGCGAACGATCATAACTCACTACCCTTTCTCGTTCGTCACCGGTTAGCCTTCACGATTGCCGTGCCCATTCCGGCCAGCGGTTGCGCGACGATCCTCACGGCGAAAAAGGGGCCAAAGACCGTGATCGCGACCGGCGGCGAGAGACCCTTTACCTCGATGAGATAGGTCGGATAGAACGCCGAGAACGTCTGTAAGACGTCCATATAGGGAAAGAGGATCACGCTCAACAGAACGAAGGTCCGCTCGCGTAGTGCCGCGAGTACCGCCCCGAACCGCTCGATCGAGAGGCTCTCCCCCGAACTCGCTGTCCCGGTGTGGTCCGGGAGAGTACACCAGAGCACGACCACGACCAGCACGAAAAGGGGGGAGAACGGAGCCCACGCCGGCCCGCCAGGCGATCGCGGCCGTGAGCACGCCAGCGATCGGCGGCAGGACCGTCCGTCCGAGATCGCCCGTCGCCATCGTCAGCCCCAGGGCACGCCCGATTCGATCGGGGTAGAGCTCCGAGAAGGTCGTGATCCGGGCGACGGGGTAGAGGGACTGGCCGACGCCGACGAGCCCGGTCGAAAGAAACAGAGCTACTGCCGTCGGCGCGAGAGCAACGGCAAGCAATCCGGCGGCGACGACCGTCACGCTCGCCATTAGCGGTCGTCGCGCGCCGTGCCGGTCGGCGAGAACGCCGCCGGGGACCTGACCGATCGCGTAGCCGAGCCGAACGATCGTCACCAGCAGGCCGGCGATAGTGAGCGTCAGGTCGAACTCAGCGCTGAGAGCGGGGAGCAACACGGGATAGATCATCCGCGCCCCGATCATCAGCTCCCAGCCGGCCGCGCTCGCGATCGACGTTCTCCCCCTCCCGTCCACCCACAATCCGTTTGGCTCCCGGCGAAACGAGGTCGAGTAGCCCGCAGCGGTCCGGTAGCAGGGGGAGAACACGGCGTCACCGAATAGTCTTCGAGAATCCCCTGTCCCTCTCCGATCGTCCGCCCTTCGTGAACGTCGCGCTCGGAGGACGCTCAGCAACGACCTGTGGAGTCGATCTCGGACCTGCGTGAACCGTCGGCGAAGGGTAGAGCCGGTTCGCGAATCGAGTTCTCATCGTCGGTTCCCTCGGACGTCACTCGCTCGAACCGTCGGGCCGGTCGATCCCTTCGGATGGTTCGGACTCCGGTTCGGGGTTGGGCTCGAACCACCGGTCCTCGGGGTCGACCGGCGCGAACGCGTGTGAGAGTTCCGCGTCGGTGTAGCTGCGATCGGCGAGATCGAGACTCCGCTCGCGCCACCGTCGGCCGAGATCCGATTCACCCTCCGGTCCGACGCGGGCACCGTGAACGGTGAAATACCGATCGCCCCGATCCCGCTTCGCGCCCGCGTAGGTGTGCTGGTCGAAGATCACGTCGAACGCACCACCAGGATCGAGGTCACCGACCGGGAAGTCATAGGCCGGCTCGCGGCCCGCTTCCCGGGCCGCGGCGCGTTCCCGGGCGACCCGCTCGAAGTAGCCGTTCGCATACGTTGCCTCCCGGGTCGAGGTGGCGCGGGCGGCGGTGAGCGCCGCGTGGATAGCACATAACCGCCCTTCCCAGGAGCCCGGCTCCCAGCGGTCGTTCGCCAGTCGCTCGTAGCGATGGAGAAGTAAGGCCACGTCCTCGCTCGCCCGCAGGTCCTCGACGATATAGAGCGCGAGTCGGTCCCAGAGGTTCCAGGCGTACCCCGATCGGGCGAGTTCCCAGGCGGCCCAGGCCGCACACTCCCCATCCGAGCGCCGCACGGCCTTCTGGAGCAGGCTGGAGACGTCGTATCGATTATACCCGCCTTTCGTCTCGTTCTCGCCGAGTTCCTCGCCGAAGTCGTTCGTCTCGGGGTCGTCCTCGCCGCTCGCGTCGTCAGTATCGGCCTCGCCACCGCCGAGGGTCGTCCGTCTGTCGTCGCTCACGGTTACCGCGAGTGGGAGGGCTTACATGTCAGTGGCTATTCTTCGATCGGCGGCGACACCCGAACCAACCTGGAGTGGGTAGTGAGGACCGAAAAGCGAGGAAGGGGCAGCGAACGCGACTAGCCTTCCTCGAAACAAGACTCGTCGCGCTCATGGTACTCGTCCCGGACGTTATCGAAGTCGACCCCGACGGCGAAGTCCTTCGGGTCCTCCAGTTGTGAGGGGACGATACCGGTCAGTTGCTCGACGCGCGGAACGCGAACCCGGGGATAGGAACCGATATGGATGTGTTCCTCGTCGCCGACGACCTCGACGCGGTTTTCGGCCCCACCGGGGAGGTAGACGACGTCGCCGGGTCCGGCCTTGATCGACTGCTCTTCACCCTCGTTGTCCCTGTAGTACCAGATACATTCGCCCTTGATCGTCGTGAGGATCTGATACATCTCGGGCATGTGGGAGTGGAGCGGGAACGAATCGCCCGGCTCGCCGGTCGTCCAGGTAACGAACATGTCGTTGGTGAGCATTACCGAGTGCACCGTCTGGAGATCCGTCCCGACGCCCTCGACGAGGGTCGGCGCGTCCGGCGCGTGAACTTTGAACGCCTGCTGTTTCGGCAGTACCGAGTAGTCCTTCTCCTGTACGGGATTGTCAGTCACACACCACCGCTCGCCGCACTACCACATAATCCTATTGCTCGGCAAGAAGCGAGAGGGAAACTACGACACCGACACCATCGACCACTCTATTTCCGGGCGCTCGTATCGGCGCGTCGATCGCGAGCCGACCGTAATAGAGAGCGTCGCTGCGAGGGTTCAGACCTCGCCACGATCGGTGTAGGTCCACCGACGCTGGATCTCCTCGCCCTCGAACTCGTGCAGATCGACGAACCCGAATTCGACTTTCTCGCCGTTCTGGCGGCCAGTAAACCGGCCGCGAACGATCGCCGTGTCCCCCGCCAAGAGGACGTCCTCCATGTCATGGGTTCCGTCCTCGAGGGAGCGTTCGTCGAGATAGAACTCCTCGAAGGCCTCGATACCCTCGATGCTCGACCGTCCTGGCCGGTGGTAGACGACGTCGTCACTGAAGAGATCGAATACCCCGTCGTACTCCTCCTCGTCGATCGCCTCGTAGTACCGGCGAACGAGTCGTTCTCGCGAGTCCATGCCGGATCGTTGGTCATCCCGATTGTAAGCGTTGTGTACCCCTGGGATCGCTCTCGCGGTAGGAACGAGTCGGAAAATCGGGACCCCTATGCTACCGGCGGCGAGATCCCCCGGAGTCCGGTCGTCGTACCGACGATCACGAGCATGGGCCCCGTCATTCCAAGCAGCCACCGCAGTGCCCGCTCGTTCAACCGTCCGACCCGATCCCCGTCCGGCTCCGATGAAGCTAACTCGACGAGTATCGGTAGCGCCCGCCCGATGGAGGACGCCGCCCGCATCGCTTACAGGGACCTCATTGCCTGGCTGACCGAGAAGCAGGGCTACGATGTTCGGGACGCGTACCTCTTTTCGACACAGGTCGGTGAGGTCCGTCTCGGCAACACGGTCGATCCCAACTACACGATCGGCGCGAGCATCTCGAAGGAGTACCTGTAGAATCGCCGATCCGCTACCGGGACGTCCGCGGGCAGTACACCGGCTCAGAGCACGAGGACCCGGGGACCCGTGATCAGCACTGCCCCGGTGACGATCAGGACGGCACCGAGGACCAGCTGTCGTGTGATCGATTCGGTCCGACCGAAGAAGAGAGCCGTCACGAGGATCGCAAAGAGCGACGTCGGGTTCGACAGCGGATCGACGACGACCCGCTCCCGCTCCAGAGCTGCGAACAGCGCCAGTGCGCTACATATCCCACAGCCGACGAAGTAGGCGTATGCTCCTCTCGGCGCTTCGAGAAGCGACCCGAGATCGTCGCCAGGCCGGTAGGGAACGAACGTTACGAGACCGATCAGCCCGGCGAGTTCGTTCAGCCCGACCGCTTCGAGGGGGTGACAGGGGTGTGGGTAGAGAGAAAGCGGCGGGCGACGTTCCCGAACGCGAACGTCACTGCCGCGGCGAGCGGGAAGAGCAGGTCCCGCCTGTTCCATCCGGAGAGGTCCCCGCCGCCGGAAGAAGAGCGAGGACGATAACGACGGTGTCGATCCCGTCCGATCCGGATGTCCCACGAGTAGTGCTTTCGAACGTAGCGTCGCGAGCGTCGTGACAGCCCGATGCCGGCCGCATCGCCGAGCGGTAGTTCAATGTAGAAGTGCGGTAGGTGGTCTCAAACTTCGATGTTGGATCACGCTGGCCATAAGCCTGCGGCAATTATTGCTACTCGGCATGTATGACACCGATTCGGACTCCGACGGCGAATCGACCTACGAGTGCCTGAACTGTGGACGGATCGTCACTGCCGAGAGCTATCCCGGGACGTGCTCGGAGTGTGGCAGCGAGTTCCGGAACCGGGGAACGATGATCGAGTGAGGCGGCATACGGTTCTATTCCATCGGACGTGTCGGACGAAACGAGAGATACGTCGTCGAACGAAGCAAGGGGCGATCGAATCGATGCAGTGTATGTCTCCTGGATTGCGGGAACGAACTACGGGACAAGGAGACCTCGAAGACCGGTCATCATGCCAACGATCACGAGCATGAGCCCCGTCATCACAAGCAGCCACCGCAGTGCTCGCTCGTTCAACTGTCCGACCCGATCCCCGTTCGGTTCCGGTGAGGCTAATTCGACGAGCATCTCGGTTTGCAGCGAGTGCAGCGGGCCGAAGGCGATCAGTAACATGACCGCAGCGACGCCGAGGGCCCCCCAGAGATATACTGACGGGTCCGCCCAGTAGCCGAAGCGGTAGGCGAGCCCGATGCCCGACCCGATCGTCCCGAGGGTCAAGGACTCGCCGACGACCATGATCTTCGGCGTGAGGTGAGGAATGATCGCCGCCGCGGTCTCGGGCCCCGCCTCCCCGAGCGCCGGTGCCATCACGTACCGAAAGAAGAAATCCAACCCGAACCAGAAGGCACCGAGCCCGACGTGAACGTAAAACAGCAGCGTCCGATTGCCCGAGAGAAAGGCGAGAAGGGCCAATCCGAGGACGAGCCCGGCCGCGAGGATCGTATAGCGAGTGCCTGCGGATTCGACGACGAACCACGCCCGCTCGCGGTGGGTGATCGGGGTATCGATAGTCGCCATGTGCCTCGGTGTACTGTATGGCTATTAGCACTTTCTCCGCACGAGCGACCCTCGACTGTCGATCGTCACTGTCTTAATCCTCGTTCTCGGGCTCGAGTTCAGTCATAGTAGTATCGCCCGTCGTCGCCGGGGGACGTACGCGAGAGTAGGGCGGTCGGTGCTCCAGTATCGACGGTAAAGTATCGATCCTACAGCTCGCTGCGTCCAGCCGCTCTCGGGGGGACTATCCGCTCCCGAAGCGGTGTCTGACGCGGATTTATATGCGCACGGCCGCCTCGCATATATATGGCCGGTAACCACGTCGAGCAACTCGAATCACGCGTCAGGGAACTCGAAGCCACGCTCGATGGGCTCACCGACGAACTCGTCGACACCAAAGACCGCGTAGAGACCCTCGAAGCGGCGATCGACGACGGCGGAGCGTCGGATCGTCGGAGCCGAGACGAGATCGTCGGCGGGGACATCCTCGCCGATGACGAGCGGGACGCGGGAGACGACATCGGCGAGGATGCCGACCAGGAAGCCGGGAACGACAGGGCTACGAGCGCCGAGAGCGGGGAAACGAACGGGACCCCCGAGGTGGCCGGGACCGGTGAGGAAAAGGAGGAATTCGAAGACACGGACGGCATCATCGTCGCCTAAGCGACCGAGTCAAGCACCAGATGCCGCACCACTACCACGCTACCACCGTATTGTCGTTGCCGGCACGACCGATCATACCTCCGCCCACCTAATGCACATCGACTCACTGATCCTCGACGATTTCAAGAGCTTCGGTCGCCGCACTGAGATCCCCTTCTACGAGGATTTCACCACCGTGAGCGGTCCGAACGGGGCGGGCAAGTCGAACATCATCGATGCCGTGCTCTTCGCGCTCGGCCTCGCGCGTGCCCGAGGTATCCGCGCGGAGAAACTCACCGATCTCATCCACAACCCCGGCCACGAAGAGGAAGGCTCGGCGGGCCCCCGCGAGGCCAGCGTCGAAGTCGTGTTGAACAACGAGGACCGCACGCTCGCCGCGAGCGAAATCGCCGCGTCGATGGGCGTCGAATCGGTCGAGGAGGTGGATGAAATCACCATCAAGCGCCGGGTCAAGGAAACCGACTCGAACTACTACTCCTATTACTATCTCAACGGCCGCTCGGTGAACCTCTCGGACATCCAGGACTTGCTCGAAACCGCGGGCATCACGCCCGAGGGCTATAACGTCGTGATGCAAGGGGATGTCACGGGCATCATCAACATGACGCCCGCCCAGCGCCGGACGATCATCGACGAGATCGCCGGGGTCGCCGCCTTCGACGAGAAGAAAGAGGACGCCTTCGCGGAACTCGACGTCGTCACCGAGCGTGTCGAGGAAGCGGCCCTCCGCATCGATGAAAAAGAGAGTCGCTTGGAGCAACTGGCCGACGAGCGCGAGAGTGCCCTCCAGTACCAGGAGCTGCGCGAGGAGAAAGGCGAGTACGAGAGCTATCGAAAAGCCGCCGAACTCGAGGGCAAACGCGATGACCTCGAAGAGATCAGGGCGAAGATCGACGAACTCGAGGACGATCTGGCCGACCGCGAGCGCACCCTCGACGAGCGCCAGGGGAAAGTCACCCGCCTCGAGGAGGACCTCGCGGACGTCAACAGCGAGATCGAGTACCGAGGCGAGGAGGAACAACTCGAAATCAAGGGCGAGATCGAGGAGATCAAAGGCGAGATCGCCCGGCTGGAGGACACCACCGAGAGTGCCGAAGAGCGCATCGACGACGCTGAGAACAAGCGCCGTCAGGCGTTCGTCGAACTCGACCGCAAACAGGAGACCGCAGAGGACCTCGCGACCCGCGTGCGCGAGACGAAAGTCGAGAAAGCCTCGGTCAAAGGCGAGATCGAGGAGCTGCAGGAAGACCTGGAAGCGGTCGAAGCCGAGATCAAGGCCATTGACAGCGAGTACGAGAGCACGCGCGAGGCACTGACGGGAAAGCGCGAAACGCTCTCTGCGCTCAAAGACGAAAGGGCCGAGCGCCAGCGCGAGCAGGACCGGTTGCTCGATGCGGTGCGTCGGCGCTCGACCGAAGAGGAGGAGCTCGAAGACGATATCGAAGCGGCCGAAGAGCGAGTGCCCGATCTCCGTGCGGAACGGGCGGACGTCGCCGACGAACTCGAACGGGCCCGCGAGAACGAAACCCGGATCGAGGCGGTCATCGAAGACCTGCAGGAAGAGCGAAGCGACCTGCGCGACGATCTCGACGATCTCGATGAGACCCTCCGGGCGGCCCAGCAGGAGTACGCCGACCTCGAAGCGAAGACCGACGACGGGGGCTCCTCGTATAGCCGGGCGGTCTCGACGATCCTAAGCAGCGACGAGCCGGGAATCCACGGCACGGTCGCCCAACTGGGCAGCGTTGCCGGCGAGTACGCCACCGCCTGTGAGACCGCCGCGGGCGGGCGGCTCGCGAACGTCGTCGTCGAGGACGACGGGGTAGGGCAACGTTGTATCGACTACCTCAAATCGCGCAACGCCGGCCGGGCGACCTTCCTTCCGATCACCGAGATGGACAACCGCTCGCGGCCCCGCTTGCCGAACCAGGAGGGTGTGATCGATTTCGCGTACAACCTGGTGGAGTTCGATAGCCGGTACGGGGGGATCTTCTCGTACGTGCTCGGCTCGACGCTCGTCGTCAAGGACATGAGTACTGCTCGATCGCTGATGGGCGACTTTCGATTGGTGACGCTGGATGGCGATCTCGTCGAGCGCAGCGGCGCGATGACCGGCGGTTCGTCGAGTGGGTCGCGCTATTCGTTTACCTCCAGTACCGGTCGCCTGCAAGAACTCGCCGATCGGGTCTCGGAACTCGAAGAGGAGCGCCGCTCGCTCCAGGAGTCGATGAACGAACTCGAACGCCGGCTTGATTCCGCCCGGGATCGGCGGGCGGACGCCGGAGAGAGCGTCCAGTCGCTCGAATCCGATCTCAAGCGGGCCGAGGATGAAATCGAGGCCGCCGAGGAGCGCGTCTCGGGGCTCGAAGCCGACCTCGAGGAACTCCGTGAGAAACGGAACGCCGCCGACGAGGAAATGAACGACATCGAGGCCGACATCACCGAGTACGACGAGCGGATCGCCGAGATCGAAGGCGACATCGAGGAGCTAGAGGAGCAACTCGCCGCATCGGATATCCCCAAACTCACGTCCGAGGCCGAGGCGGTCCGCGCGGAGATCAACGAGTACGAAGAACGAATGGACGACCTCGACGGCAACTTAAACGAGTACCAACTCGAGAAGCGCTATGCCGAGGAGGCCATCGAAGGGCTGCACGACGACCTCGAAAGCGCCCAGAATCGGAAATCGGAAGCCGAAGAGCGTATCACTGACCTCGAAGAGGAGATCGATGAGCAGGAAGCGCTTCTCGCCGAGAAACGCGAGGCGATCGCGGAGTTAGAGGACGAACTCACCGACCTCAAAGCGGAGCGAAAAGAACTCCAAGGCGAGTTGCGCGAGGCCAGACGGGCCCGCGATGAGGCCAAAGAGGCCTTCACGGCGATCGAGAGTCGTCTCGAGGACCGCCGTGAGACCGAGGGGCGACTCGCATGGGAGATCGACGCCCTCGCCGAGGAAGTGGGGGAATACGACAGCGAGGAGATCCCCGACCACGAGGAACTCGAAGAGCGGATCGAGGTTCTCGAGGGAAAGATGAGCGACCTGGAGCCAGTCAATATGCTCGCGATCGAGGAGTACGATACCGTCGAGGCCGACTTGGAGGACCTCCGGGACAAAAAGGGTACTCTCGAAGAGGAGCGGGAAGCGATCACCGATCGGATCGACTCCTACGAACGACAGAAACGCGAGACGTTCATGCAATCGTTCGAAGCGATCGATTCGCACTTCCAGGCGATCTTCGAGCGCCTCTCGGCGGGCACCGGCGAACTCCACCTCGAAGAGGAAGCCGATCCTTTCGAGGGCGGGTTGACGATGAAAGCCGAGCCGGGCGACAAGCCGATTCAACGTCTCGACGCGATGAGCGGCGGGGAGAAATCGCTCACTGCGCTGGCGTTCATATTCGCGCTCCAGCGACACAACCCCGCGCCCTTCTACGCGCTCGATGAGATCGACGCCTTCCTGGATGCGGCGAACGCGGAACGCGTAGGCGAACTCGTCGACGAACTCGCGGGCGAGGCTCAGTTCGTCGTCGTGACTCACCGGGCAGCGATGTTGGAACGCTCCGAGCGGGCGATCGGCGTCACGATGCGCGAGGACAACGTCTCCTCGGTGACCGGCATCGACCTCGCCGGTTCACACGAGAGCGAGGGAGAAGTACCCGCCGATGACTGAGGAACCAGCGACGGACGAACCCGCCGAAACCGACGCGAGCAGGGGTACGAGCGCCGAGACAAACGAAGACGAGGAAAGCGAGGAATCACAGGGGGTCGGGGAGGAGGAAATCGAGCCGGTCGAGTTGCTCGTCGGGTTGGCCGAGAACGGCGAGATCGAACCGTGGGACATCGACATCGTCTCGGTGACCGATACGTACCTCTCGCATCTCGACGCCGGCGATCTCAGGACGTCGGGCCGGGCGCTGTTCTACGCGAGCGTCCTCCTACGGATGAAAAGCGACGCCATCATCGAGGCCGACGATGAGGAAGACCCCGAGCCCTTCGATGCGTGGGACCCCGATGGGGTGCCCGCGGACGGGTCGGTGCCCGACCCGATCGATTCGCTCGAGCGCGAGATGGATCGCCGCCTCGATCGCAAGCAGGCCCGCGGGACCCCCGAGACCCTAGACGAGTTGGTGCACGAACTGCGCGACGCCGAGCGCCGACGGCTCCGGAAGCCCGCGCGCACCTACGACATGACCGACTCCCCGCGTGGTTTCCAGCGCGGCACTCAGACGCTCGACTATCACTCCGGCGACGACCTTCGGATCGACGAGGAACCAACCGCCGAGGACGTTACCGGCACTGCCCACGCCGAGGACATCGAGGCAATCATCAGCCGGGTCGAACGGACACTGTACGAGCAGTTCGACGCCGGCCGTGAGGAGGTGCTCTACGCAGAGATCGAATCCGCTGGGGGGTCGCGCGTCCGGACCTTTCTCGGGCTCCTTTTCCTCTCCCACCGCGGGCAAGTCACCCTCCGACAGGACGACCTCTTCGACGATCTCTGGATTGCCCAGTCCGCGACGGCAGGTAGTCCCGAGGAAGCGCTCGCGGACTGATCACGTTCGTCCCCGGACCTCTCGATCCCTCTCGGCCCGTCTCGATCGCCGCTCGGAGCTTCAGAGGTACTCGCCAACCAGTACGGAGAGGCGTTCCTGGGTCTCGGCGGGGATCGCTTCGGTAGGCGTGTTGATCGCCTCGCTAATCGCGTGCTCGCAGTCACACTCGCGCTCGGCGGGCAGCGTCTCGATGGCTTCCCGGAGCGCGGCGGTTATCGCCTCTCGGTTGGCCGCGGCGTTCTCAAGTACTTCCTCCAAGGAGACCTCCCGGTCGTACCAGACGTCGTAGTCGGTCACGCCCGCGAGCGTTGCATAACAGAGTTCGGCCTCGCGGGCGAGTTTCGCCTCGGGGACCGCCGTCATGCCGACGAGATCGAACCCCTGAGCGCGGTAGAACTCGCTTTCGGCGCGCGTCGAGAACTGTGGCCCCTCGATACAGACGTACGTCCCACCCCTAACGGCCTCGGTTCTCTCAGTCCGGTCGGTCCCGCCGGTTTCGCCGGCTGCGCCGTCGGCTGACCATCCTGCTTCGGTATCCGAAGCGTCGGTCAGCGCGTCGCTCGCGGCCCCCACTACGTGGTCGGCCAGATGCGGGCAGTAGGGATCGGCAAAGCCCATGTGGACGACGATCCCCTCGCCTGCCTCGCCCTCGAAGAAGCTCTGGGGACGTTTCGAGGTTCGATCGAAGATTTGGTCGGGGACGACGATCGTTTGGGGGGGAAGTTCCTCGCGTAAGCTGCCGACGGCGTTCGAGGAGATCACCCGTTCGACGCCGACCTGTTTCAGCGCGTGGATGTTCGCCCGGTAGGGGACCTCCGTCGGACTGAACTCGTGGTTCGGGCCGTGGCGCGGGAGGAAGGCGACCTCGGTATCTCCGAGGTGGCCGATCGTGAGCGGGGCGCTCGGATCGCCGAAAGGCGTCTCGACGCGTTCCTCGCGGACGCCGTCCAGGTCGAGTGCCTCGTAGATCCCGCTGCCGCCGAGAAATCCGATCATACCCTCGCATACTCGGTGTGTCACTAAACCCTGCGGGTTCGGTTCTCGCCCGCGACCGCTTGCCAGCCACTGCCGGAGCGAGCGAAAACCAGGAACCAGCACGGAGCGCTCGATGAATACTATAGTCCTTCCGAAAACAGCCGCGAGCACGGTTCGGGTTGCCGCGATACCGTGGAGTTATGTCCCGAACCATCCACAAAGTTCACGATGGCCGGCCAGTCGCGCTCGCCGGACGCCCTGGATACCTTTCGGCAGTTTTTCGCGCTCGAACGAGATGTATTGATCCTCTCGCTCGCGATGTTCGCCTTCAGCCTCGGGTTCCAGATGACGAGTCGCTACCTCCCGGAGTACATGGTCGCTCTGGGCGCGAGTACCGCTGTCGTCGGCCTTTACGGTACTGTCAGCAATTTGCTTGGTGCGCTCTATCCTTATCCCGGAGGAGTGCTTTCCGATCGGATCGGCTCGCGATATGCGCTTACCCTCTTCGGCGGCCTCTCGGCGGTCGGCTTCACAATCTGGCTGCTCGCCCCGGCACTGGGCCCGCTTGCGATCCCGGCGATCTTTCTCGGACTCCTGTTCGCCCAAGCCTGGAAGTCCCTCGGCCTCGGCGCGACCTTCGTGGTGGTCAAACAAGGTGTCAGGCCCTCGCGGCTGGCGGCGGGCTTTGCGAGTACCGAGACCTTCCGGCGAACGGCCTTCCTGATCGGGCCGCTGCTCGCGGCGGGCCTGTTCGCTGCCGTCGGAACGGGAAGTACCGAATCTATGGCCGACGGTGCGGTGATCGAAGCCTTCTCGCTCGTCCTCGCGGTCGCGGTCGGGGTCGCACTACTGGGGACGATCGCCCAGCACCTGCTGTACGACTCAGAGGGCGATAGCTTCGGCAAGCGCTTCGAAGGTCTCACACAGCTACGGGGCGATCTTCGGGCCCTTCCCCCGGAGCTACGGCCGCTGTTGATCGGCGATACGCTCGTGCGCTTCGCCAACGGGATGGTCTACGTCTTTTTCGTGCTCGTCGTCACCCG
>PXRA01000085.1:21173-30561 GCA_003021725.1 Halobacteriales archaeon QH_8_64_26 | reverse complement strand
TTCTCGGGCCTGCGTTTCGCGGGCCTTCCGGCGCACAAAGCCCTCGTCGTCGGGCCGGCCGAACGTGCGGCGAGTGGCCGGGTCACGGGAGCGTATTACCTCCTGCGGAACGTGATCGTTATCCCGAGCGCCGCGCTCGGAGCCGTTCTCTATAGCGGGCTCGCCTTGCCGGGTTTCGGCCAGGTGGTCGCCGGCAACCCGACGCTCGCCTTCGGGACGGCGACCGTGATCGGGCTGCTGGGCACGGGCTATTTCCTCACGCGCGGCGAGGAGTTCGGGCCCTACGCCGACGGTTAGGACCGGCGTACCCACCGAGCGTAGCGCTCGAACGCTCGTCTCCCCGCTAGCCGCCTCGACGCTGCGGCCGGCGGACTAAACGTCGGTATCGAGCAAGCGCCACTCCTCGGGGCCGGCTCGTTCGAGCGTTCCGCGCCGGACCATCTCGTCGAGCACTTCCTTCAATCGGCCCGGCTGGGCGATCTCCATCTCGATGCGTTCGATGTCGTGGTACTCCCGGAGGAGATGGCGAATCTCCCCCTCGTCGATCCGGTCGCCCGCGCTACGCTCGGCGACGCCCGCGATGAGTTCGGTCATGTCCTCGATGAAGTTCCAGGGATAGACGATCCAACTCCAGGCCTCCAAGCGCTCGCCGACGTAGTCGGGTTCGAAGTCACTTGTACCGAGCAACTGTAGGGTCGCGGTGCGCACCTCGCCGGCGTTCCGATCGGTGATGTACTCGTGGGCACGACTGATCGACTCGCCGGTATCGGCGATGTCGTCGATGATCAGGACGTCTTTTCCCTCGACCGAGCCCTCCGGCATCGGATACCTGATCTGGGGCTCGCCGCTCTTCTCGGCGGTGCCGACGTAGTGTTCCATCTTCAGGCTCGTCAGGTCGTCGAGTCCGAGGAAGTCACAGAGACAGCGGCCGGCGAACCAGCCGCCACGGGCGAGCGCGACGACGACGTCGGGGTCGAACTCGGAGGCCCGCACGCCGTCCGCGACGTCGCGACACAGCTGGTAAATGTACTCCCAGTCGGTGATCGTACAGGAGAAGTCCTCGGGGGGGGCTGCCATTCTCGATGGTCACCGTCCGATCCCAGGAATCCCGGTGGGTTAAGTCCCCCACCTCGCTTCCGAGCAACCTTCGAGGGGACCCGTAACTCCGCGGGACCCGAGGGGTGATCGAACCTCCCTCGCGAGCGACGGCCTCAGGCGTCGGGCGGGGGGCCGCCGGTCCACCGCGAACAGTTCGGACAGCGATAGAGGGCCTGGCCGCTGCCGTCGAACACCGAAGTACTCTCCCCCCGATCGAACCGTTCACCACAGTGGTTACACTTTACACGATCGCTGTTCTCATTCCACATGAAGGCTAGTTCGGATACGTACTTATGGATCCCAGCTACTGGTAAGAAGGTTTCGACGGCGAAACGGCCCGCGGAACGATCGAACGCTCGTTCGGAGTCAGGTCGACCGGTTTCGTCCTACCGACCGCCGCCCGGGGGGACGAGTTCGACCGCCGACCTGACCCACGGGCTTCCCAACGATCGAGAAATAACTACGGAATGAGTAAACGTATCAACCGAACGGGGAGCGGGACGCCCCTACGCCGCGGATGTCGGAATCTTCTTTACCGGAGTTCCGTACTACCAACCAACGATGACCGTACTCTGGCTCGACGACGTGCGCAGCGGGGACATCGATGCCGTCGGCGGGAAGGGAGCCTCCCTCGGGGAACTCAAGGCAGCCGAGTTGCCCGTCCCGCCGGGATTCGTCGTCGGCGCTGACTCCTATCGGTCGTTCATCGAAGGGACGGACATCGAAGAGGAGCTGTTCGCGGCCGTCGACGTCGACCCGGAGAACTCAGGTGCGCTCGCCGACGCCCAGTCCCGGGCCCAGGAGCTGATCTCAGGAACCGAGATACCCGAAGCGCTCCGCGAGGAGATCGAGGCGGCCTACGGTAGTCTGGGAAACGGCGAGGCGTTCGTCGCGGTGCGTTCCTCGGCGACTGCCGAGGACCTGCCCGATGCGAGTTTCGCCGGCCAGCAGGAGACCTTTCTGAACATTACCGGCGAGGACCTGCTCGAAAGAGTCAAGCAGTGTTGGGCGTCGCTGTTTACCCAGCGGGCGATCTACTATCGCGAGCAGCAGGACTTCGATCACGATCGGGTCGACATCGCCGTCGTCGTCCAGCGGATGGTCGACGCCGAGAAATCGGGCGTGATGTTCACCTCCCATCCCTCGACGGGCGAGCCCGAACTCATCATCGAGGCTGCCTGGGGACTCGGTGAAGGAGTGGTCTCGGGGTCGGTCTCGCCGGACAACTACGTGATCGACCGCGACTCGGGCGCGATCGAGGAGGTCACCCTCGCTGAGAAGAAGACGATGTACACGAAAGACGAGGACACGGGTGAAACCATCGAAGAGGAGGTGCCCGCCGAGAAACGGGAAGCTCGCGTCCTCAACGAGGCGGAGATCGAGGACCTCGTCACCATTGGCGAGCGGGTCGAGGAGCACTACGACAGTCCACAGGACGTCGAATGGGCGATCGTCGATGGGGAAGTGTATATGCTCCAGTCCCGGCCGATCACGACGATCGAGGAGGGAAACGCCTCGCGAGCCGAGGCCAACGGGGGGTCCGGTGGGACAGTCGGCTCAGAGGCCGGGATCGCGAACGGGGGGGTCGTCGAGGGCACCGATCGAAGCGGGAACGGCCAGGGCAGCGGGGGGGAAGTACCGTTCTCGGGGCTGGGTGCCAGCCCGGGGGTCGCCAGCGGTGCGGCCCGAATCATCGCCGATCTCGACCGGCTCGATAAGGTCGACGAGGGTGATGTCATCGTCACGCCGATGACGACCCCCGACATGGTGCCTGCGATGAAACGCGCCACAGGTATTATCACGAACGAAGGCGGGATGACTTCGCATGCGGCGATCGTCTCCCGGGAGTTGGGTGTACCGGCGGTCGTCGGGACCGGCGACGCGACCGAGCGGCTCGCGGACGACGATCCGGTGACGATCGACGGCGACAAGGGCACCGTTAGGAAGGGCCAGGAGGAAGTCGAGGAGGAACGCGACGCCGTCGAGGAGGTACGGCCCCAATCGCCCGTGAAGCCGATGACCGCGACGGAGGTCAAGGTCAACGTCTCGATTCCGGAGGCCGCAGAACGCGCGGCGGCGACCGGCGCGGACGGCGTGGGCCTGCTCCGCATGGAGCACATGATCCTCTCGACGAACAAGACCCCCGAGAAGTACATCGCCGATCACGGCGCGGAGGCCTACGTCGAGGAGATCATCGACGGGATCCACGGCGTGGCCGAGGAGTTCTACCCGCGACCGGTCCGGGTCCGAACGCTCGATGCCCCGTCCGACGAGTTCCGTCAACTGGAGGGCGGGGACGAGGAACCCCACGAGCACAACCCCATGTTGGGATACCGGGGGATCCGCCGAAGCCTCGACCGACCCGACGTCTTCGCACACGAGTTAGCCGCGTTCGCGGAGCTCTACGGGATGGGCTATGACAACGTCGAGATCATGCTGCCGCTGGTGAACGACGCCGAGGACGTGCTGGCCGCCAAGCGGCTCATGCGCGAGGCCGGCATCGACACCGACCGGCGTTCGTGGGGCGTGATGATAGAAACCCCGGCCAGTGCCCTCTCGATGGCCGAACTCGCCGAGTGTGGGATCGACTTCGCGAGCTTCGGGACGAACGACCTCACCCAGTATACCCTAGCCGTCGATCGCAACAACGGGAACGTCGCGGGCTACTTCGACGAGCTTCATCCGTCCGTGCTCGATCTGATCGGCCGGACCATCGAGACCTGCCGGGAGCACGACGTCGCGACGAGTATCTGTGGCCAGGCCGGCTCGAAACCCCGGATGGTCCAGTGCCTCGTAAACGAAGGGGTCTCCTCGATCTCGGCGAACATCGACGCCGTACGGGACGTCCAACACGAGGTAAAACGCGTCGAACAGAAACTCGTGCTCGATTCGATCCGATAGTCGCGCCGTCCTCGCCAGCCACTCTGCTCGTGTAGGTCCTGAACGCACCGAAGAGGTCCGACGACCCGCGTTCGGTCCGAACGTGGCGATCGAGTTAAATACCAACGCTTACCACGACCCCTCTCACAGTTCCGGCCAGTGTCTCCTCTCTCGGCGGCTCTCGATGTCCCGCTCACCTTGCTCGCTACGGAGGGATTCGGGTGGCTCGAATCGGCCGTCGAGACCGCGACCGGTCCGGTGGGGCTGGCGATCATCGCGGTCTATTCCTTTCTCATCGCCTTTGTCCTGCCCCTGCCCAGCGAGGTCGTGCTGGCCGCGCCGCTGAACTTAGGGTTATCCCGGGCCGTAGACCTCGTGTTGATAGTCCTGGTCAGTGCGTTCGGGAAGGCCTTGGGCAGCGTCTTTGCCTTCCACATCGGCCAGGAGGCCAAACAGTCCGGGCCGGTCGTCCGCTGGCTGCGTCGCTCGCGATTCGACGTCGTCGCCTGGTCCGAGCGGCGAACGGTGCGATTCGCCCGCGAGTACGGCTACGCCGGCCTCGCGCTCGCGCTCTCAGTGCCCTTCTTTCCCGATACGCTCTCGATCTATGCCTTTACCGTTCTCGAGGACGACTACCTCAAGTTCGCCGCCGCGACCTTCGCGGGCAGCGTCGGCCGACTGGTCGTGACGATCGTCCTGCTGGGCGGGTTCGTGGTGGCGGCCTGAGCGGTTCGGCAAAGAGACCACGCGGGAGAGGCGAGAGGACGCCGACGATCCGACGGCTTATAGAGGCGCGCGGGACCGTATCCGATATATGAGCACGGACGAGGCCGACGATCGCAACGAGCGCGACAGTCACGACGACCGGACGGACGGCCGCGCCCGCTTTCCGACCGAGACGCCCGCAGTAGTGACTTGTGGCTTGCCGTATGCGAACGGCGACCTCCACGTCGGGCATCTCCGGACCTACGTCGGCGGCGACACCTTCGCCCGCGCGCTCCGAACGCTCGGCCAGGAGGTCGCGTTCGTCTCCGGGTCTGATATGCACGGCACGCCCGTCGCGGTCAACGCCTGGCAGGAAGGCGTCTCCCCCGAGGCATTCGCGCTGCGCCACCACGAGCGATACGAGGGTATCTTCCCCCGCTTCGATGTCGACTTCGACAACTACGGACACACGCGTACCGACGCGAACGTCGAGTTGACCCAGTCGTTCGTCCACAGTTTGGACGAGGCGGGCTACGTCTACGACGAGGAAATCGAGGTCGCCTGGGACCCCGAGGAGGAGCAAGCCCTGCCCGATCGCTACGTCGAGGGGGCCTGTCCGTACTGTGGCGCGCATGCTCGTGGCGACGAGTGCGACGAGGGCTGTGGCCGCCACCTCGAACCCGGCGAGATCGAAGATCCAACCAGCGTCGTCACCGGTAATCCCGCGGAGTACCGAACACGGAGTCACAAGTTCTTCCGGCTCTCGGAGTTCAGAGAGTACCTCGGGGAGTTCATCGCGCGGCTTGACGGGACGTCCAATGCCCGCAACCAGCCCCACGAGTGGATCGAGGGCGAACTCCAGGACTGGTGTATCACTCGCGACCTCGATTGGGGGATCCCCTATCCCGGCGAGGAGGAGTTGATGCTTTACGTCTGGGTCGACGCGCCGATCGAGTACGTCGCGAGCACGAAGGAGTTCGCCGAGAGTTCCGAGAGTACCGGGGACGATGACAGCCCCACGAGCGACGGGAGTGCAGAGGGTGCCGGCGAGAGCTTCGACTGGGAGCGCGCCTGGGCCGAGGACGGCGAGCTGGTCCACGTCATCGGGCGGGACATCATCCAACACCATGCCGTCTTCTGGCCCGCCATGTTGCGGGGGGTGGGCTACAACGAGCCCCGAGCGATCCTGGCGAGTGGCTTCGTCAACCTCGATGGCAAGGCATTCTCGACCAGCCGGGATCGGGCGGTGTGGGCCGACGATTACCTGGCGGAGGGCTTCGACCCGGATCTCTACCGGTACTACGTGGTGACGGCGACGGGCTTCCAGCAGGACACCGACTTCTCCTGGGACCGCTTTCAGGAGCGTGTCAACAGCGAGTTAGTGGGTGCACTCGGGAACTTCGTCTACCGGTCGTTGCTGTTTGCCCACCGGACCTACGAGGGCACGCCCGAAAGCGAACTCTCGACGACGGTGCGCGAACGCATCGAGGCGGCCATCGAGGACTTCGAGGAAAGCGTAAACGAGTACTCGGTGCGGGCGATCGGACGGGCCCCCGTCGAACTCGCGGCCTTCGGCAACGAGTACATCCAGCGGAACGAACCCTGGAAGCTCGTAGACGAAGACCCCGACCGCGCGGCGCAGGTGATCCGCGATTGCGTGCAGTTGGTGAAAGCTATCGGTGTGCTCGCGGCCCCGGTCATGCCCGGGACAGCAGCGCGGCTGTGGGAGCAACTCGGCGAATCGGGATCGATAGGGGAGATCACGCTCGACGCCGCCCTCGAAGCTCCCCCCGAGACCTTCGACGCGCCGACGGAGCTCTTCGAGCGGATCGAGGACGGCCGGGTCGCGGAACTCAACGAGGAACTACAGGTACGCATCGAGGACGCCACGAGCGAGCCGGGAACCGGGGCCGCGAGCGCCGATGCCGACGCCCAGGAGGGTGGCGAGGAGAACGTTGACACAGAGGCCGAGCCGGCAGCGACCGCCGACGAAGCGGACCTCGAACCGATCGTCGAGGAGCGGATCGGCTTCGAGGAGTTCCAGGACCTCGATCTCCGGGTCGGGCGGATCGAGCGTGCAGAGCCGATCGAGGACTCGGACGAACTCGTCCGCTTAGAGGTCGACATCGGCGTCGAGACCCGTGGGGTCGTCGCCGGCCTCAAGCGACTCCACGACACCGATTCGCTCCCGGGCCAGAAGGTCGTGATCGTCGCGAACATGGAGAAGGCAGAGCTGTTCGGCGTCGAGTCGAACGGGATGGTACTGGCCGCCGGCGAGGAGGCCGATCTGCTCACGACCCACGACGATGCTTCGCCAGGGACGAGAGTCCACTGAGAACCGACAGCTATACCGATCGACCAGGAACTACGAACACCGATGAGCGAGTCGAGCGACCTCTCCCTTTCGAGTCCGGCTTTCGCCGACGGCGACCCGATCCCCGAGCGGTGTGGCTATCGGAACGAAAACGTCAATCCGCCGCTCGCGATCGACGGCACACCCCCCGAGACCGAGTCGTTCGTTCTCATCGTAGACGACCCCGACGCGATGGAATCCAGCGGGAAGGTCTGGGAGCACTGGGTCGTCTGGAACGTACCTGTGAGCACCGGGACGATCCCCGAGGACTGGGATTCGAGTTCCACCGAGGCCCGCGAGGGTAGCAATGACTACGGCGAGATCGGCTATGGGGGCCCTGACCCGCCCGACCAGGAGCACACCTACCGGTTCGGGCTCTATGCGCTCGATACGACCCTCGCGGTGGACTCGGGAGCCCGAAAGAACGAGGTCAACCGGGGAATGCACGGTCACGTGCTCGCCCACGCCCAACTCGAAGGCACCTACGTGCCATAGCTCGACGGCGGTTTCGGGCCGTCGATACGTTCTTGAGTGCGACCCCCATGTAGGAGGTATGGCCGAGGACGAGGAGGAAGAGTGGCGCTTTTCCATCGAGGACGTCGGCAGCGCCGAGACCGCCGCCGACCCCCCCGAGGAGGGCCAGGAAGAGGAGCACTCGGACGCGGAGGACCTTCCGGGCGTCCCCGAGAGCCCCGAGGAACGCCCCCCGCTCGAACCGGGCTCACCGTCCTTAGAGAACACGCTGTTCGTACTGCTCGGGGTCTTCCTGACGCTCTTTATGATCGTACGCGTGATGACGCTTCTGGGCGGATGATTGCCTTCTGAGGCCCCCTGAGCGGGTATCGGTGTCGGGCCGGCGGTGGGAACTTCGCCGCTCGCTGCTCGCTCCGATAAGAGAGGGGACGACCCGAGGTGACCCAAGGGTTAACCTTCAAGCCAGCATAGAGGCCCTATGGTAGAGATCTTCGGCCAATCCCTCTCGCTCCTGCTCGCGATCGCGGGAGCGGTGCTCGTGTTCGCCGAGGCCCTCGCGCCGGGCGCACACTTCATCGTGCTGGGGGTGGCACTCCTACTCGCGGGCCTGCTCGGCCTCGCGATCGGGGGGATCGTCGGCCCGACGCTGTTACCGCTCGTGCTCGCGGGCGCCGTACTCGGGATCGGCGCGGCGACGTTCTACGCCTACCGCGAGTTCGACTTGTACGGCGGAAAGGGCACCGGTCAGACTCGCGATTCGACCTCGCTGCGGGGATCGACCGGGCGGGTCACCGAACGAGTCTCGCCCACTGGCGGCGAGGTCAAACTCGAAGGAGGGGGATTCAACCCCTACTTCAGGGCTCGGACGGTAGACGGCGAGATCCCCGAGGACAGCGAGGTCGTGGTAACCGATCCGGGAGGCGGGAACGTCATTACCGTCGAGTCGCTCTCGGTCGTCAAGGACGACATCGACCGGGAACTCGCCCGCGGGCGCGAGCGCGACCGGACGGTGGCCAGCGGTCCCGACTCCAAACCCGAGACCGGGGCGGACGCCCGGACCGACACGGAGACCGAGACCGGGCCTGGGTGATCCGGAGGTAACTCGGCGTCGCAGCGCGATCGAGGCGGCGAAGCGAGGATCAACCTCTAAAGTCGTCGGAATCGGACACGATCGGCCGGTCGGCGACCGGAAGCGAACGGGGCCGGGGCAAGTCTTTTGCTATTCTCGCACTGATAGATAAGCATGGTATCGCTCGTCCCGATCCAGGTCAGCATCGCGTTCTCGGCCGTGGCGCTGCTGGTGCTGGCGCTAGCAGTCATCACCGTTGCCCAGATGGTCGAGATGGTAAACGCCTACGAGAAGCGGGCACTGACGGTCTTCGGGGAGTACCGCAAACTGCTCGAACCGGGTATCAACTTCATTCCGCCCTTCGTCTCCCGTACTTACCCCTTCGACCTGCGCACCCAGACCATCGACGTCCCCCGGCAAGAGGCGATCACGCGCGATAACTCGCCGGTGACCGCCGACGCGGTGGTCTACATCCGCGTGATGGACGCGAAAAAGGCCTTCTTGGAGGTCGACGACTACGAGCGGGCGGTCTCGAACCTCGCGCAGACGACGCTTCGAGCCGTCCTCGGGGATATGGAACTCGACGACACGCTGAACAAGCGCCAGGAGATCAACTCCCGCATCCGTCGGGATCTCGACGAACCGACCGACGAGTGGGGTGTTCGGGTCGAAAGCGTCGAGGTCAGGGAAGTCAACCCCTCGAAGGACGTCCAGGGTGCGATGGAACAACAGACCGCCGCCGAGCGTCGCCGTCGCGCGATGATACTCGAAGCCCAGGGTGAACGCCGCTCGGCCGTCGAGAGCGCGGA
>PXRA01000085.1:0-21128 GCA_003021725.1 Halobacteriales archaeon QH_8_64_26 | reverse complement strand
CTGCCCCAGGAACTCACCTCGCTGGTCGGACGGTACGGCAAACACCTCACCGGCGGCGACGCCTCGATCACCGAAGATCTGGGGCAGGGCGAAGGCCTGGAGACCCAGGACTTCGACGCCGAGACGCGCGAACTGCTGGGACTCGATGACATCAACGAGATCCTCGGGGAGATCGACGCGGAGGCCGACATCGACATCGAGGCGATGGAAGAGGAAGCCGAGGCGATCAAAACCGGCATTGACGGCGAGGGCGACGAGATACAGGGCTCCGAGGACGTCATCGACGAAGCTGATGAGGAGGCGGGCATGGGAGCCGGAACGAACGCGGGAAGCACGGACACAGGAACGACGGCCGACGAGAGCCGGGAGGAGGAGCGCGAGGAACTCGAAACGGACGCGAGCACGGACTGATCGGCCGACCGGTCCCCGCGCTCGGGACGATCGGATACCCGGCAGAGCGAAGTCGTTTTACCGGAGTGTCGCTAACCGGCAGTAATGACCGGCGAGGAGGTCGACCGGAACAAACGCGCGACGCTCCGGAGTTTCGCCACGCTCGGAGCCGCCGGGTCGATCGCGCGCCTCGCGGGCGACGGCGATGCTTCGGGCAGCGACGCCCGCGACGCTATCGTCGGCTACGTCGGGACGACGCCGGGCGCCCACTTCTCGAAGATCCGTGACGACCTCTCGCTCGGAACCGGCGAGACCCAGTATCATCTAGAGAAACTCGCCAGCGAGAACGCGATCGAGAGCCGGCGCGACGGCGATTACCGGCGATACTTCCCTGTCGGGCGCTTCTCGTTCTTTGAGCAGCGCGCGCTTGGCTACCTGCGCCGGGAAACCCCCCGAGGAATGGTACTCGCATTATTGAGGACGCCCGACGTCTCAGCGAGCGAACTGGCCGACCGGCTCGGCGTCTCGCGACCGACGGTGAGCAAGTACGCGGGCGAACTCGAATCGGCGGAAGTGCTCTCACGGGCCGATGGCTACGCGCTCCGCCGGCCGGAGACCCTGCTCGTTCTCCTCGTTCGCTACGCCGATTCCTTCGGCGAAGATGCACAGAACCTCGCCGCCGAGGCCGACGACCTCGTTCGGTTCGACCCCTGAAGGAGGCACTCGATCGTTGGACCATCGAGCCGTCGGACGCTGGGACCAGCCATCACAGACACTGTGGAGCTTGGACGGTGACCTTCCAGGTCGTCCCCGAGGAGTAGCCCCACTTCTCGATGTCGAGGCCGACCCCTCCTCGTTCGAGGGCGGGCATGTTGGTGC
Source organism: Halobacteriales archaeon QH_8_64_26 (assembly GCA_003021725.1). Taxonomy (GTDB): domain Archaea; phylum Halobacteriota; class Halobacteria; order Halobacteriales; family Halococcaceae; genus PXQR01. Next base: position 19,859 of record PXRA01000085.1, on the reverse strand, counting down.
CGACCTCCTTCGCCGAGAGACCGAGTTCGTCGCCGATCAACCGGGATTTGAAGTAAGTCCGCGTGCCGACGTGCTCGCGGAGGTAGCGGAGGATGTGGCGTTGCTTATCGGTGAGGTCGGTCGCGTCGGCAGTCGGGACCTGGGTGCTCATACCCCATCGAAGGGCTGGACCTCACATAGCCGGTTTGGTACGGGCGGGAAATCGGTCGCTGTCGGGCGATTCAGGTTCGAGCGAACGATCGAGCGGTCCGTATCCGGGAGGAGGGTCTCGGCGGACGTCGTGATTGGTACGAGCGGGTAACGGTCCGATAGCGATCGTCCCGGGAAACCGGACCCCCCAGCGGCTCGACGTCGAGCGTGGGGCGCGGAGCTCGCCGATCGGCGGTAGCTCTTTATCCCTCGCCGTCGAGTATCGGGTACGGTGAGTACGGATCGTGGAAATCTCTGATAAGCTCTTGTGTCTGTTCAGCGCGAGCGTGACCGAGACCGAGGATAGCTACGTCATCGAAGTCCCCCGTCGGGAGATCGAGACCGGATCGGTCGATCCCGAGGAGATCTACCGCGTCGCGCTCGTCTCCCGGGGCCCCGGCTCCGAGGACCCGGAATCCGGGTCGAACTCGCGATCGGCGTCGAGCGGAGCGGCCTCGGGCGGACAGCGGCGAGCGCCCTCGGAACCACAGCCGCCCGTCGAGATCGGCGAGGTGCGCTATGTCGAGATCGAGGACATCGGCAAGCAGGGCGACGGTATCGCCCGCGTCGAGCGTGGGTACGTGATCATCGTCCCCGGCGCGGAGGTCGACGAGCGCGTCAAGATCGAGGTCAGCGAGGTCAAATCGAATTTCGCCGTCGGCGAGGTCATCGAGGACGACTCTTACTGACTAGCTTCGCTGTCGGGAGACGGACTACGAGTTCCGGGCCCGGAGCTGGTATCGTCTCGACGCTCGAATCACGCGACGTCGTCCCTTCCCGTCGTCTTCGTCGACAGCAGCGATGCTTCGGAGGAACACGTCGAGAAGCGTCGGTCAAAGGGCTCGAACGCCGCCGGTTCTCCGAACTGACCGCCGACGAGAGTGCGACCACCGACGAGGATTTAAATCGGAGGTCGTCGCCAACCCCCGTATGTCGGCCCAGTCGAGACACGCCTTCAGCGACCTCGGGACGGTTGCGTACTGTCCCCGGCAACTCTACTACCACCGCCAGCATGACACCGATCGGGAGACCCCACCCGAGGTCGAAGCGCGGCGCGAACTGGCCTTTCGCTACCCGGAGTTCCTCCGGCCCTTCGAGGATAGCGATCCCCTCCTGGACTGTCCGATCGCCCTCTCCCCGACCCAGTACCGGACGAACCTCTCGTGTGCGAGCGAACGCCTCGATTGCTGGGGAGCGCTCCGTCGGCCGGCCGAGCGCGACGTCCTACTAGAGGGCAAGGAGTGTCGGGGGATCGCCCACAAAATACTCGATCTCGATAGTCCAGTTCCCTCGCTCGTCTTCACCGGCGCGCCACCTGACAGGGGCGTCTGGCAGCCCCACTCGGTGCGTGCGGTCGCGGCCGCGAAGGCACTCGCTTGGGAACGATCGAGTCCCGTCGAGCGGGCCTTCGTCGAGTACGCCGCCCACGGCGTGATCCGCGAAGTGACGCTCACGACCCGCCGGAAGGCGATGTATCGGGAGGCGATCGACGCCATCGAAGCCATCGACGGGCCGCCCGCCCGGGTCGACAACGATGCCAAATGCGAGCCCTGTGAATACCGAAGCGAGTGTGGCGTCGAAACCCGGTCGTTGCGCTCGCTGCTGGGACTCGGCTGATCGGTACCTTGGCGGTACCGATCGCGAAATCACGGCGGGAGCAGCGAGAGAGCTAGTGTTCGGCCAGCCACTCCTCGATCGCGTCCGCGCCCGCGCCGCGCCGGAGTATCTCGTTCCCATCGACATCGACGACCGTGCTCTCGACGCCTCGCGTGGGGCCGCCGTCGGGGGAGTGCCCCTGCGAGGTCGTGATCGGGGACGCGAACGCCGACGCGGTCGCGCCCGGCGGTCAGGATGTCGGGGATCGTCCCGTGTCGTTGGAGGAGAACGGTGACCGGTCCCGGGAGGAAGGTCTCTAAGAACTGCTCTTCGCGGGTGGTCGGAGAGGTGTACTCGTCGACTGCCTCGATGCTCCTGAGCCCCATCGAGATCGGTTTTTCGGAGGAACGGCCTTTGAGCGCGAAGACGCGTGAGACCGCCTCGGCGTCGAGCGCGTCCGCGCCGAGCCCGTAGATCGTCTCGGTAGGGTAGGCCACCACCTCACCGCGGTCAATGGCGGTCGCCGCATGGTCAAGGTCGGAGCGGTCGTCGCCGGGGTCAGCGTCGGCGTCGGTATCGGGATCGTCAGCCATCGGTCGTCAGTGGTAGTATTGGTACCCGAAACGGCCGCCTCGCGCTTAGAGGTCGGCGAGCGCGGCTTCGGCCTCTTCGTAGTCGGGGAAGTCGGGCCACTCGCTGGCGATCCAGGCGTATTGGACGACCTGGTCGCCGTCGATCGCGAAGATCGCCGGTCGCGGTTCGGAAACCCCTTCCATCCCGTCGAGATCGTTCGCGATACCGAACGCCTCGGCGACGCCATTACCGGGATCGGAAAAGAGGTCGTAGTCCATCCCCCGTTCCTCGATCAACGTCTCGTGTTCGTAGGGCGTCGAGATCGAGAGGCCGACGACGGTGGCATCAGCGGCGGGCCCGTTATCGGCCCCCCAACCCCGATCGCGGATCGTGTTCCACATGTAGGTCGCCGGGAACGCACCGTCCATCGTCGTGAACACAAGGATTACCGGGTTCTCGGCGGTGAGTTCCGAGAGGGAGACGTCCTCCCAGTACTCGCTGTTGACCAGCGGGCGGGTGAAATCCGGGACTTCCTCGCCGACATCGACGCTGTCCGCGTCGCCGAGTTCGACCACGTCGAAGTCGACGCCCGACATCTACTGGGCCTCCGCCCTCGCCTGGGTGTCCGGGCTCTCCTGCCCGTAGGTTCCTTGCAGGTACTCGACGATGTTCGCGCTCTCGGACATGGTGACGCCGGTTTCGTGATCGACGATCGCCGGCACGGTTCGTTTCCCGCTGATGCGCTTGACGACGTTTCGCTTCGAGTGCTCGGGCTCGACGAACCGCGAGCGGTACTCGATGTCGAGTTCGTCGAGCCGTCGGACGACGCGCTCACAGAACGGACAGGCCTGGAGTCGGTACAGCGTGATCGATGGGTCGGTCCCTGCCATATCTCCTGCTGGGAGCGAGCGAGGGGTAAGTGCTTCGCTCGCTACGGTCCTTCCATCGATACTATCGCGAGAACCGCGCCCCGTGCTTGACACAACGCTTAATCCGGCTGGCACGCAAGAGGGGTCGTTGATGTCTATCGACGCCTTCGGGGCGGTAGCTGCGACCGTATCTCGCGCCGCTGCGGTGACGGCGACGCCGCTCGCGGCCGTCGGGATCGGTGGGGTTGCTATCAGTCGAGAACTCCTCGTCGCCGGCGGCGCAGTCGTCATCGTGGCCCTGATCGGTCTCTCGGCGTTTTTTTCTTCCTCGGAGATCGCGATGTTCTCGCTCGCGCCCCACCGGCTCGAGAAGCTCGTCGAGGACGAAGCACCGGGCGCGGAGACGCTCTCGGAGCTGAAGAGCGACCCCCACCGACTCCTCGTAACGATCCTCGTCGGGAACAACATCGTCAACATCGCGATGTCCTCGATCGCTACCGGATTGCTGAGCTTCTATCTCACCGGCGGCGGGGCGGTCGCGGTCGCCACGCTCGGCATCACCGCCCTGGTCCTTCTGTTCGGCGAGAGCGCCCCGAAATCCTACGCCGTCGAGAACGCCGAATCCTGGGCGCTTACTATCTCCCGGCCGCTCAAGCTCTCCGAGTACGTCCTCCTGCCCCTGGTCGTCACCTTCGATTACCTCACTCGCCAGGTCAACCGGATCACGGGGGGGCGGGCAGCCATCGAGACCTCCTATGTGACCCGCGACGAGATACGGGACATCATCCAGACCGGCGAGCGCGAAGGGGTGATCGACGCCGAGGAACGCGAGATGCTCCAGCGCATCTTCCGGTTCACCAATACCATCGCGAAGGAGGTCATGACCCCTCGGCTCGACGTCACGGCCATCACGGCCGACGCCGAGATCGAGGAAGCGATCGAGACCTGCGTCCAGGGCGGTCACGCCCGCCTGCCGATCTACGAGGGAAGCCTGGATAACGTCATCGGCGTCGTCCATCTACGGGATCTGGTGCGGGATCGGGATTACGGCGAAGGCGGGATCGATCTCGAACTGGAGGACCTGATCGAACCGGTCTTGCACGTCCCCGAATCGAAAAACGTCGACGAACTCTTCTCGGAGATGCGCCGCGAGCGCATGCAGATGGTGATCGTCATCGACGAGTTCGGCACCACCGAGGGGATCGTCACCGTCGAGGACCTCACCGAGGAGATCGTCGGCGAGATCTTGGAGGGCAGCGAGGACGAACCGATCGAGTTCGTCGAGGACGACACCGTCGTCGTTCGCGGGGAGCTCAACATCGACGAGGTCAACGAGGCCCTGGATATCGACCTGCCCGAGGGCGAGGAGTTCGAGACGATCGCCGGGTTCGTCTTCAACCGGGCGGGGCGGCTCGTCGGCGAAGGCGAGGAGATGACCTACGAGAACGTCCGAATCACCGTCGAGCAGGTCGAGGACACCCGCATCATAAAAGCCCGCGTCGTTCGGCTCCCCGAAGAGGAAAGCGAGACGGAGCAAGCGGACGAGGGAGACGGGAAGGACGAGACGGAGCGGACGGGCGAGGTCGAAGCCGAGGCCGAAGCGAAGGCCGAGGAACTCTCGACCGACTGATCTCGGCACCGCCGGACTCTCAGCTATCAGTACTGTTCGCTGTGCGTTCTGAGGGTTCTACCGAGAACCGCGGAGTAGTCCCTACCCGACCGTCCGATCCCCGCTGGCGACGAACTCGGCCGGTGGGACCGACTCCACTCGCGCGCCGAACTCCCGAGCACACTCCTCACAGACCAGAACTGCCGAAGCGACGTCTACCGCCGGAAACGGATCGCCACGGACGATCCGTTGCATCGGGGTCGAGGTGATGTCGACGAACCGATCGACGTCGTCGCACCGACACCGCTCACACGCCTGGTCGGTCAGCATAGCGTATTCCTCAGTTATCATCCAAGCATATAAACATTCGACCCGCATTCGCGGCTACCGGCGCACTCGTCGCTTCCCGTCGATCAGCCGACCCCCGATCGTGCCCGCGTCACTCGATCCGGGCGCGCCCGCTCGTCGCGCTTCGCAGCCGGTCGTAAAGCGGGGCCGCATCGCTCGCGGGCACGCGGGTAGCGAAGGTTACGCGCTCCTCGTAGGTCGCCTCGAACTCGATACCGTTACTCTCCAGGACCGCCCGCACAGTCCCCGAGTCCTCGTAGCCAACGGTCACCCGCGCCCGGTCGTGGGGTCGCTGCTCGATCGTGTCGGCGGCACCGATCGCCTCCTTCGTCGCCCGCCCGTAGGCCCGGGCGAGCCCGCCGGTCCCGAGGTTCGTCCCGCCGTAGTATCTCGTAGCGACACAGACGACGTTCTCCAAGTCCTCGCCCTGGAGCACGTTCAACGCCGGTTTCCCGGCGCTGCCGGAGGGCTCACCGTCGTCGCTCGAATACTCACGGGTCATGCCGCTGCCGAGGATCGAATCGCCCGCTCGAATGCGATAGGCGGGGACGTTGTGCGTCGCGTCATCGTATTCTTCACTCACCCGCTCAACGAACGCTTCGGCCGCGTCTACCGACTCGGCGGGCGCGATGTGGCCGATGAACTCCGAACCCTGGACAGTGAACGACGCACTGACAGCCTCGGCGACCGTCCGGTAGGTCTCGTTCGTGTCGGCCATAGTGTGTCGATTCGACGGCGAGCGCTAATCAGTCTGCGGTCGTGGAGGGCGCTACGGTAGGCAGTACAGCACCCATCCGATCGCGCTTGCGCGATCGGTTCCCCGCGACTGAGCGCTGACAAGCGCGAGGGAGCGGCTTTTTGATGCAGATCTTTGCTGGGCCCGCAACGAGCGACCACAGGGAGTGAGGACCCCAGCAAAGAGGTGCGTGCTGCTATTCGAGTTCGATCCTCCGGACGAACGCGAACGATCGGATCTCGGTGATGAGTTCACCGGGCAGATCGGCGTCGGTGACGACGTACAGCCGGGGTTCGTCGGTGAACTCGGGGTCCTCGCTTATCGTCTGGCGAATCGAAACGTCGTGGTCGGCGACCGCACCCGTGATGGCGGCGACGATGCCCGACCGTCCGGCATCGGCGACTTCGACGGTTAGTACTGTGAGATCGAGCACCGGCGCGAGGCTCATCAGGCTCGGGATCGCCGAGATGTTGCGGAAGATCCGAGTCAACTCCCGATCAGCGAGGATCGCCTGGGTAGTCGAATCGACGACGCGGCGATCGACGCCGACCTCGCTCGCGACCTGGGTGTCCGGGATCTCGATGCCACCGGAGACCACCCGCCCCGATTCGTTCACCGAGAAGCCGCGTTCGAGCAGGAGTCTGATGACGGCCTGCTGGCCGGGGCTACCCTCGAACTTCCGCATGATATCGTCGAACATTCTTTCCCCTTCGACTCGGATCGGGCGAGGAGGCGAGTTGGCTTAGACCTGCGGGATCGAAGCGGGCTCCCCTCACAACTCCCCTTTCGTGCTCGGTGTGTCGGTTCGTCGGTCGTCGACCTGGGTCGCGTCGTCTAACGCGCGAGCGAGTGCCTTGAACAGTGCCTCTATTTCGTGGTGGGCGTTCTCCCCGGCTACCGAGACGTGAAGGGTTAGCCCGGTGTTCGTCGCGAGCGAGCGCGCGAAGTGTTTCGCCATGGTGCTCGTAAAGTCGCCGACCGATGCCTGTGAGAACGCGCCGTCGAACGCGAAGAGTGGCCGGCCCGATAGGTCCACGACGACCGACGCCACCGCCTCGTCGAGCGGTACTTTTCTGTCGGCGAAGCGGACGATACCTTCCTTCTCGCCGAGTGCTTCGGCGAACGCTTCGCCTAGGACGAGCGCGACGTCCTCTACCGTGTGGTGGTCGTCGATCGAGAGATCGCCCGCACAGTCGATTTCCAGGTCGAAGAGGCCGTGTTTCGCGAACGATTCGAGCATGTGATCGTAGAAGCCGATGCCGGTCCCGACGTCCGCTTCGCCCTCGCCGTCGATCGAAAGGGTGAGATCGATCTCGGTCTCGGCGGTCCGCCGGCTTACCGTCGCCGTTCGCTCCCGGTCGATACCATCCGAGTCCTGCGAATCGCTCATACCCGGAGGGAGGGGCGCGAGCACAAGGCCTTGCCGTTCGTTTCCAGCCGCCGGGGTCCCGCGATCGCCTCCCTCAGCCCTCGTGATCGGTAGTTTCAACAGCTTCGATAGCCTCGCCGAGCGCGAAACGCCCCTCGTACAGCGCGCTGCCGACGACGACGGCGGCCGCGCCAGCCTCGCGCAGTGCCCGAACGTCCCCTACGGTCGCGACCCCGCCGCTCGCGATCACCGGGATCGAGACCGCATCGACCACCCGCTCGACGAGGTCGGCCTCGACGCCAGCCAAGCGACCCTCGCTATCGACGTCGGTAAAGAGGATCGTGGCTGCCCCCCGTTTCTCGTACTCCTGCGCTGCCTCGGCGGGATCGATGCCCGTGCTCTCGGTCCAGCCCGCCATCACTACCTCGCCGGCCTTCGCATCGAGGCTCACGACCACGCCCTCGGGGTAGTCCTCGCTCACGTCGGCGACGATCGCCGGCTCCTCGATCGCCGCCGTACCCAGGATCACGCGATCGACGCCGTGATCGAGCAATTCGCGTGCGTCCGCCGCCGAACGGATGCCCCCACCCAGTTGAATCGAAACATCGGTCGCCCGGGCGATCCGCGAGACGGCTGTGGCGTTCGTGCGTTCGCCCTCGAACGCGCCGTCGAGATCGACGACGTGGAGCGTTCGCGCGCCTTCCTCGACCCAGCGTTCCGCGGCCGCGAGGGGATCACCGTACTCGGTTTCGCTCCCGCGCTCGCCACCGACGAGCTGGACGACCTTGCCGTTCTGGAGGTCGACCGCCGGTATCACCTGGAAGTGCTCGAACACACCCAGTGATCGGGGTATCGATGCCTAAATACGTCGGTCGGTCGCCGTCGATCGGGTCCGATCGGATCCGGTCCCCACCGGTCAGTAGCGACGAAAAGATCGTTTTAACCCATAGCGGCCGAAATTACAGTCGAATGGTTGCGCTGCTATTGATCATCGGGCTGATCGTCGCGGTCTTCGTCGGGTTCAACATCGGCGGGTCGAACACCGGCGCAGCCTTTGGTCCCGCAGTGGGGGCCAATACGGTCTCGAAGCTCGGTGCCGGAGTATTGATGACCGTGTTCGTTCTGCTCGGCGGGTGGATCGTCGGTCCGAACGTCATCGATACCCTGAGGGAGGGGATCGTCCCTGAGAGCCTCTATACGCTCGAAGTCAGTATCGCCGTGCTCTTCTTTATCGGCTTCGCGTTGCTGCTGTCTAACGTCGGCGGCGTGCCGGCCTCGACGTCGATGACGACCGTCGGCTCGATCGTCGGTCTCGGACTCGCAACAGGTTCGCTGGACGAGGCCGTAATGCTCGAGATCATTGCCTGGTGGGTCGTTTCCCCATTGATCGCGTTTTGGGTCAGCGGCGTGATCGGCCGGTACTTCTACCCGTATCTCGTCGATCACTTCGCCGTCGCTCGAACGGAGGGGTCGCTATTGCGTCTCGATCGCTCCCGCACTCTACCACGCCCCGCGCTCGGTCCGAACACTACCCGGCGGGAGTTCTTTGGGACGGTATCAGTAGTGGTGATCGCGTGTTACGTGGCCTTCTCGGCAGGAGCCTCTAACGTCGGGAACGCCGTCGCTCCGCTGATAGCAAGCGGTTCGCTCGATCTCGGAGTCGGTGTCCTAATCGGGGGTGGAGCGATCGGACTCGGGGCGCTCACGATCGCCCGACGGACTCTCGACACGATGGGAAACGACCTCACACAGATGCCGTTGCTCGCGGCGATGGTCGTAGGGCTGGTAAGTGCAACACTTGTCACATTTCTGTCATGGATCGATATTCCCGCGAGCTTCGTCGTGATCGCCACCATGGCGATCGTCGGCCTCGGGTGGGGCCGAGCGACGAGAACCGCGACGCTCTCCGATGCTGCCGCCGGCGAGGCACCGAACGTCTCAGTCGGGGCACTGGCTGCCGACGCGGAGGACGCCCCGACCGTCGGGGGGCGAGGGGGCACGCCCGCGCCCCGCGAGCGGGAGCCGATCGGCCAGGAGAACTCCGAAGACATCCCGAGTACGGCCGATCTCTTCGAGCCGGGAACCACCGCGCGCGTGATCGCCCTCCAGAACCTCGTGCCCGCCGTCGCGACGGTCGCCGCCTACGTCGTCTTCCAGTTCGTGCTTACGGTCTGAGCTGCCGGTCGGTGAGTCGACCCACGACCACCGAACAGCAGGCGGCGATCGAAGAACACGGCGCTCGACTTCGCCAGCGTCGGAACGCTTGCGGCCGGCGAGACGATCGCGGAACGGGGCCGATCGGGCGAGCGGGAGCGACCAGGGGTGCTGGGGATCGGCGAGGAAAGCCCGGGAACTCGCGGCATGTGATCCGTTCGACCTCGCGACGACCGGCCGGGTGATGGCACTCCAGGTACTCACCCATACTCCTTCGGTCGTTGGCTCGTACCTGCTGTTCGAGTTCGTCCCCCTGGCCGGCTCCTGAGCCCATCGCGGCCCCGTCGGCCGGGCCACTACGAGCGCTTCGACGGTCGCCGAGCGCGAGCGGGCCCGGTTCGTTCCCGCTATTCGTTACGCAGAAACGCCGCGATCGCTTCGTTGCACTCGGCGGGCTTCTCGCGTGGCAGCCAATGGCCACAGTCCTCGAAGATCCGGAGGTCGGCCTCGGGGAGCCGATCGGCCGCCCGCTCGGCCCACCGGGGCGGAAAGAGGTCGTCCTCCCCGCCGTGAAGCACTAACGTGGGATGGTCGATCTCGCTCAGTCGGTCGACGTAGACCGTCCGGTAGCCCGCCCGCGTGACCTCGTTAGCTCGCCAGCGCCTGAAGGCCCGCCCGACGCCGGGGCGCTGGAGCTGGGCGTAGAAGTCCTCGACGAGGTCGTCCGGAACCGATGATGGGTCCTCAACGATACCACCGAGACTCGCACGCGCCAACCGTTCGTCCCGGCGCAACAGGGCGATCGAGAGCTTGTTGAGAACGGGCAGGCGAGCCGCGGCGTAGGACAGGTCGCCGCTGGGAAGCTCCCTCCCCAGGCCGAAACTATCGGCGAGGACGAGTTGTTCTACTCTTTCAGGCGCCTGCAAGGCGAGTCCCAGGGTGACCCCACCACCCAGGGAGGTGCCGACGACGGACGCCCGATCGACGCCGATCGCGTCGAGAAACCCCTCAACGATGTCGACGTGTAGTGCCGTCGTGTACTCGATATCGGGGAACTCGCTCGCCCCGTAGCCGAGCATGTCGAGCCCGATCACCCGGTGTTCCTCGGCGAGCGCGTTGATAGCCGCGCCCCACGAGAGATGGGCGGCATCGACGATCCCACCGTGAAGCAAGAGAACCGTTCGATCGGTCTCCGCGTCGCCCGCCGTCAGGTAACCCAACCGGTAGCCATCGACGATAGCCGAGCGGTCGGTAACGTCCGCGTTCATCGATCGCCGATTCTCCGGGCTCCAACCTAACTCCTCGTGTTTCGATAGCGATCGTCGGTTCCCCGAAGGAAGCCGCGGCGGCCCGGGTCACGATCGGCCGTCACGATCCGGGATCCTCGGAGCCGGCGGAGTCGCTCCCGTCGCGCTCGGCCCACCAGACGATCACGAACAGGACGAGGTAGATCACCGCCCCCTGGATCGCTACCCGGAGCACCATATCGAGCACGCCGCCAGCGAGATACCCATAGACCGCCGCGAGCACGATCGTGAGCAGCCAGGCCTGGCGGGCGGTCGTCAGGATATCGGTCATTGGCTTTCTATGCACACGGGATCGCAATCAACCTGTGGTACGCCTCCTCGGCCGGTGCTCGGCCCTCGGCGGCCGGGGAGTCTCCACAGGTCGGGTAGCGGACGGCCCTACCGTTCCGGCGGTTCGTCCGAATCCTTACGTCGGAACAGGAACTTCATGTCGCCAGCGAAGACGATATCCTCCTCGTGGGTAGTCATCTCGCCGTCGATCTCGACGTAGCCGGCGTCCTCCCGGCTGTCGAGGTCGCGTTTGGTCGCGACTTCGAAGGTGGCCGAGGCGGTATCGCCGATATACACCGGGTTCGGGATATCCATGTAGTTCATACCGAGGAAGGCCACCACGGTGCGCTCGACGACGCCCGTGCGCTGAAAGAGGCCCGTCGCGAGGATAAAGGTCATCGGCCCCTGGGCGATGCGCGCGCCGAAGGGACCCTCTTCGGCGTATTCTTCGTTCGTGTGGAGTTCGGTCCAGTCGCCGGTGAACATCGAGTGCATCACGAAATCCGCTTCCGTTACCGTGCGACCCGCGCTCTCGAAGGTCTGACCGACCTCTAAGTCCTCGAAGTAGTGCGGTTCGTAGCTGATCGGCATACGCTACCGTGTGTGTCGATCGTCAAATAGGTTTCTCGCCGATCGTGAGTAGTCATAGATCAGTTGAGCCCCCAGATCGCGGCGTTGAGCGCACTCGCGTAGGCCACCCACGCAGCGTAGGGCAGTAGTAGCAGAGCCGCCCGTTGTGAGACGCGCGCGAACAGCCCCGTCGTGGCCAGTACCGCGAGCAGGAGCGGGACGATCACGATCAGTCCCAGTGCGGGCGATCGAAGCCCGAAGAAAGCCGGCGACCAGACCCCATTGAGCGCCAGTTGGATGGCGAAGGCACCGAGCGCGACGGTGGCCGTCCTCGGTCGATCATCGCGCTGCCGCCGGACGAGAAACGCCGCGACGTCCATGAGGAAATACAGAAGCGTCCAGACCGGTCCGAAGGCCCACGACGGCGGGGTGAAACCGGGTTTCGCGATCGTGGCGTACCACGTCTCGATCGCGGGTGCGGTCGCGAGCGCGCCCAGAATCCCGACGAGTTCGCAGAGCAGAACGAACCCGATCGGGACGCCGATCTCCCGGCGATCGACGGTTCGCCTTTGGTAACTGGGATTCATGCCCGGAGTACATGCGCCGTGGAGATAGCCCTATCGCGCCGGCGTGGGTGTACCGGAGCGAGGCCGGGTGCGCAGGCGACGAACCGGTTCGATCGGGCCGGCCAACCGAACCGATCGAGCGACCGCTCAGTCCTTCGGCGATCGGCTCGCGTCCTCGGTGGTCAGTGCTTCGCTCTCCCGCTCGGCCTCGGGTCGGTCCGTTTCCGCGCGTCGTCCGTCCGCCGTTTTCCGGCGGTCCCGGTCTTCGGCTGCCCGCTGTTCGTCGGTCACGTCTTCGAGCACCACCCGGCCTTCGGGCACTCGGTAGGCCGCTAGGAGCTCCCTCTCGGCGTCGGCGGAATCGTCGGTCTTATCGACCGCGTAGGCGGTGTAGGTACAGGCGTCCCGGGTGAACTCGACGATCGAGTAGCCGTTGTGATGGCTGTCGAAGAAGTCGATGTGAGGGTTCTGTGCGCGGACGCCCCAACCGATCAGTTCCCCGACCGGCTTCTCCAGTCGGGTGCCGCCGAGTCGCAGCCCTTCGGCGACGGTAATGCTCGTCATCGCGGGCGTCATGAACTCGACACCGAGCCGATCGGCTTCGCTCACCGGTCCCTGGAGTCGCGCCCCGATGGCGTCGCGGTATTCGGTCTGTTTGTAGCCGGCGATATAACAGTGCATGTCGCCGGTGAGCGTCACGAAATTCGAGACGTCGGCGCGATCGAGCGCCCGAGCGACCGCGCGGCGCTCGCGGGTGTAGCCGTCCCAGCTTCCCGGGACGGGATAGAGCGAGGCCCGTCCCGCTCCGACCCGGAAGGGAACGGTGAGCACTTCATCACACCAGATCGTCCACAGTGCCTCGGAACTCGTGACTTCCTCGACGAACCACTCCCGTTGCTCGGCTCCGAGCATCGTTCTTCCAGGGGGTTCGTTCTCGGGGGCGACGGCCCGCTCGGTGAGCAGGTCCTCGCGGGGCGCGCTGCGAAAGAGCCGCTCGTCGGTGACGATCAACTCGAGTAAATCGCCGAACTCGAAGGCCCGCCAGAGGCGAAAGCGATCGTGGAGTCCCTCGGCGTCGGGGTCGTAGCGCACCTGGACGGGCATGTACTCCCACCAAGCGTGGATCGCATCCGTAGTCAACCCCTGCATGAACTCCGGGTCCTCGCCACGGGGATGCTCGGCACCCGGAGCGTCGCGCTCGTAATCCCAGTGGAGTTCGTTCGCGACCTCGTGGTCGTCCCGGCCGGCGATCAACGTGTGGCGGCGTAGCGCGCGCTGGCAGTGCGGGTCGGTCTTGTAGGTCCGATAGAGGTAGCGATAGTCCGCCAGTCCCCAAGCGTGGTCGTGGCCGCTCGGCAGTGTGACCTCCCGATCCGAGAAGTCCTCGCTCCGGCCGGCGAACTGGCCCTCGGCTGACTCGTAGACGAAATCGCCGACGTGCAACAGGAAGTCGACCTCTTCCTCGGCGATATGGGCGTACGCCCCGTAATACCCGTTCTGGAAGTCCTGGCAGGTCACGACGGCGAAAGAGATCGAATCGATTTCGGTACCGGGTTCGGGCAGCGTCCGGCAGCGCCCGACCTCGCTGTGGTAGCCGTCGTGGGTGAAGCGGTAGTAGTAGGTCCGGTCGGCCTCGAGTTCGCCCTTCAGATCGACCTTGAGGGTGTGATCGTGGGCCACGACGATCCCGGGGTCGGTGACGACGCCCTGGTAAACTATCTCCTCGAAGTCCTTCTCGGCCGCGACCCTGATACCGACCGGCTCTCCCGGGTCGTACCCCTCGGGATCGAGGCGCGTCCAGAGCACGACGCCATCGGGAGTGGGGTCGCCGCTCGCGACCGACTGCGGGAAGCCCGTGCCCGCTTCGCAGGCGGGATCGATATCGAAGGCCGATCGGTCCTCGGTCGTTTCCGGCGCGGTGGGCAACGCGAGGTCGGCCGAGAGCCGATCGGCCAGTCCGGTGTGTCCCGCGGAATCGGCGTCGCCCTGCTCGGCGCGCTCGGCTCGTTCCGGGGTGGGCTCGCGCCCGTCGTCCCTGAACCCTGTCATTACTTTCCATTGGACGCTATCGATTTGAGCGTACCGGGTCGAGAACTCGCGGTCGACACCACCCGAAGGTCCGTTCCTACTGCTCGCGGCGCTCGCGGTGGTCGTACACCCGCTTTGCCTTTCCCGTCGTCGTCCGCTCGATCGACCCTGGCGCGACGATATCGAGGGAATCGGCCGAGATCGTCAGCACGCTCTCGATGCGCTCCCGCAGTCGCTCGTTTAATTCCTCGATATCGCCGTCGAAGCTCTCGTGACGTTCGACGGTGATCTCGATCGTATCGAGGCTCTCCTCGCGACGCAGGTCGATCCGGTAGAAGGGAGCCACACCGCCGATATCGAGCATGGCCGCTTCCAGTTGGCTCGGATAGACGTTCGCGCCCCGAACGATCAACAAGTCGTCCGTCCGGCCGGTGACGTTGCCCATCCGCACGGCAGTACGGCCACAGGCACACTGCTCGTAGGTAAGCGAGGTGATGTCGCCGGTGCGATAGCGGAGCACCGGCAGGGCCTCTTTCGTGAGCGTGGTAAGCACGAGTTCGCCCTCCTCGCCCTCGTGGAGGACGTCGCCGGTTTCGGGATCGATCACCTCGGGGTAGAAGTGATCCTCCCAGAGGTGGAGCCCCTCCTGGGCCTCGGCGCACTCGATCGAGACCCCCGGGCCGATGATCTCCGAGAGCCCGTAGATGTCGATCGCCGTCGCGTCCAAGGCGGCTTCGATCTCCCTCCGCATCGGGTCGGTGAAGGGTTCGGCCCCGATGATTACCGTCGAAAGCGCCAATTCCTCCGGATCGATCCCTCTGGATTCCAACGCCTCGGCGACGTGCAGCGAGTAGGAAGGCGTACAGGCGAGTACGTCGCTGTCCAGGTCTACCAGGAAATCCAGTTGGCGCTCGGTGTTGCTCCCGCCGATCGGGATCACCGTTGCCCCCAGTTCCTCGCCGCCGTCGTGCAGGCCGAGCCCGCCGGTAAACAGACCGTAGCCATAGGCGTTCTGGAGCGTATCGGCCGAATCGACGCCCGCGGCGTGCAACGAGCGAGCCATCACCTCGCGCCAGATCCCCAGATCACCCGCCGTGTAGGCGACGATTTTGGGCTTGCCGGTCGTCCCCGAGGAGGCGTGCAGCCGGGCACGGTCCTCGCGGGGAACGGCAACGAGGCCGTCGGGATACTCCGCCCGGAAGTCCGCCTTCGTCGTGAACGGCAGGCGATCGATCGCCGAGACGTCCGCTATCTCGTCGGGCTCCACGCCCGCTGCATCGAGGGCCTCGCGGTAGAAGGGAACGTCCTCGTAGGCCCGCTTCACTGTTCGTGTCAGCCGGTCGGATTGTAGCTCGCGTAGCTCCGTCCGGGAGGCCCGTTCGATCTCGTCGTAAACCATACGCCCCGTCGAGAGCGAGTGACTATCAATCAGTGTGGTTCTCCGGGCGGTGCAACCGACCGCGCTCGTATCGGGGGTACGGGACGGACGGGGACGGTTCTCGCCCGGCAGCCGGTAACGATCGCGCGTTCGACGCCAGCTACATGTGTTCGAGACGAATCGAGGGGATACGGCGATCGACAAATCCATCGTACAGCACGCGAACGGAACGATCGGGCTCTATACCCTGCGGGCGATCGCCGCGGTCGCCCGGCGGACCAGCGGGGAGGTATCGCGACCCTATCCCACTCCCGGCTACGAGTTCGTCCCGGCGAACCCGACCGAAAAGGACATCGAGTCGAGCTAACACGACACCAGCGGGCATCGACGGCGACGGTCGCCGGGGCCGGATCGACCGGCATTGCGGAACTCGAACCGCTCGTCCTGGCGACGGCGGACGGCGAGACCGCCTTCTTCGGTCGCTGTTCGGTCGGCCGGATGGGATCGGTCGTCGAGACCCTCGAAGAGGGCTCGATACCGACCGAGGGGACGACGGCGGTCGTCGAGCACGAGCCGGGGACGGACCGACTGCCGACGCCCGCCGACGGGCCGCTTTCGGTCGGCGAGCGCGGAGTACTAGAGGCCGCCGGGTGGGCAGTGCCGACGAGCCTCACGGACTACCGGGCTACCGGCGGGTTCGTCGCGCCGGAAACCGGGGGCCCGGAGAGGGCGATCTCGGAGATCAGGGAGGCCGACCTCCGGGATCGGGGCCGGGGCGACGCGGCCGCGGACGTCCCAGTCGCCGACCGGTGGGAGACAGCCCGGGCGGCGAGCGGCGAGGCGGCGATCGTTATCAACGCGAACGAGGCCGACCGGCTCGGATCGGGCGCGATGACCAACAGCCTCGAGGATCTGGCCGAAGCCGACACGTTTCTGGTCGTCGGGTCGAACCCCGCGGCCCAACAGCCGGTCGCTTTCAACTCCTACGTCCGGCCCGCCGTCAACGGCGGCGCGACGCTGATCCACGTCGACCCGCGGGCGAACCGCACCACCCGAGCCGCGGATATTCACCTCGCGCCCCGACCGGGAAGCGACGCGCTCGTAGCGACGCTGCTTGCGGCCATCGCCCGCGAGGAAGAGCTGATCGATCGGGAGTTCCTCGCGGAGCGAACGGCCGGGTTCGAGGAATACGAGAGGGCGCTGGCCGGCCTGGACGTTCCGGTGTTCGCCGACCGCGCGGCCATCGATCGCGGACAGCTACGAGCGGCCGCCCGGGCGTTCGGGAGTGTCGAGCGGGGAGCGGTACTACTCGGCACGGGCGTCGAGGCCGACGATCACTGTGGAACCGAGGCGGCCGACGCCTTGCTCGATCTCTGCTTGCTCACCGGCAATCTCGGGAAACCGGGCACCGGCATGAACCCGTTGCGCGGACTTGTGAACGAACAAGGCGCGAACGACGTCGGCGCACGGCCCCACACGCTGCCGGGCTACCGGCCGGTGAGCGATGCCGACGTGCGGGCGCGCCTCGAACGCGAGTGGGGTATCGAGATACCTGCCTCACCCGGGTACTCCGAACCCGAGGCGGTGAGGGAGTTCGGCTCCGGGGTTCGGGGTGCGTACGTGCTCGCGGAGAACCCGGCGGTGACCAAAACCGACACCCAAGGGGTCGCACGCGGCGTTCGCAATCTCGACTTCCTGCTGGTACAGGAACTGTTCCCGGCCGAGACGACCGCCTGCGCCGACGTCGTCCTGCCGGCGAGCGCCGCCGCTGAAAAAGAAGGCACCGTCACCAACCTCGACCGGCAGGTCCAGCGGCTGTGGCCCCTGCGGGCACCGCCGGGCGAGGCGCGACGGGACTTCGATGTACTCCGGACGATCGGGGCACGGCTGACGGACCTACCGTTCGCGTACGCGGAGCCGAGCGAGGTCTTCAGGGAGATGACGCGGGTGAACTCCCTCTATGCGGGCATGGATTACGCGGCGATCGATCGTGGAAGCCAGCGCTGGCCCTTCGAAGGCGCGACCGAGGGAACGGCGGTCCTTCACCGCGACCGGTTCGCGAACGGGCAGCGCCGCGTTCGCTTCGCGCCCGAATCGATCCCCGCTACTCCTGCTGCCGGAGGCAGCGATGGGACGACAGCCGCGACCGACGACGAGTTAGTACTTCTCACGCGAAACCAGGTCAACGAAGCCCGACCGACGAGGGCGGAGGACGAGGAGCGGTCCCTACAGATTCATCCCGCGGACGCACTCGAGGCCGGCGTCGTGGACGGCGAGAGCATAGTCGTCGAAAACGATCACGGGGCGCTCAGGCCGACCGCCCGGATCACCGACCGCGTTCGTGAACGTACCGTGTTCCTCGGTGCTAACGCCGCAGCGCCGCTCGTCGCCGGCGAGCGGACGCGTGTTCGCGTGCGTGCCGATTCCTGATCGTCTTGATCGAGTGCTGTCGGCTCCTCGGAGGAGGTTTGAGGGCTCAGGCTCAGGTTCGACGGGCGAGTTCCGATTGCGATCCTGACCGTGATAGCGAGTTTTACACCCGCTGGTGGAGGTTTCCGGCTTGCGCCCGTTCGACGCCGGCCTCGGCGATCTCTTCGAGACCCGCGTTCGACTCCTCTGCCATCACGCTGAGCAACATCGTTACCTGGATTAGGTTCGCGTTGTGAAGCTCCTCGGGGTCCTCCGAATCGGTCCGAAGGCGATACTCGATCGCTTGCGTGCCGCCTTCGTCGAGGAGCGTCCCGACGTAGAAGAACAGGACGTCCTCGCATTCGAGGTCCTCGATCGCACGATCCCGCTCGCTCTCGAATCGATCGTCGGTACTCGCCATCCTCCCGGCGTCATCGCCCGGCCGGTAAGTATCGCTCGTCACGGCGACGGCGTTTCCGGGTGCCCGAGTCGGAGGGGACGATCAGCGCATCAACTCGCCGCCGTTGACGTTCAACGTCTCGCCGGTGACGAACGTCGCATCGCGCAGGTACGCCGCGGCGTCGGCGATCTCGGCCGGCCGGCCGAACCGTCCCAAGGGGATGGCTGCCCGTTCCTCCTTGGCCTCCTCGGGCGTGCGATCGGCGGTCATATCGGTCTCGATATGACCGGGAGCGATCGCATTCACCCGGACCTCAGGGGCGAAATCCCGCGCGTGGCTCTTGGTGAGCCCCAGCAAGCCGGCCTTTGAGGCGGCGTAATGGCACTCGATCGGCGCGCCGGTGTATGCCAGGATCGAGGACACGTTGGTGACCGACGGAGTGGACCGGGTGGATGGATCCTCGGCGTCACGCAGGTGGAGCAAGGCCGCCTTGGTGACGTTGAACGCACCGTTGACGTTCGTGTTCATGACGCGATCGAAATCGCCTGGTTCCAAGCTCTCGGTATAGACGTGCTGGTCGATCCCGGCGTTGTTTACGAGATGGGAGAGGCCGCCGAAGGCCTCGACGGTGCGCTCGACTAGTTCCTCGGCGGCTTCGGGATCGCTCACGTCCGCGCCGACGACGGTCGCCTCCTGGCCTGCCTCCCGGACCTCGGCGACTACCTCCTCGGCGGCGTCTCGGTTGTGCACGTAGTTGATGCAGGCGTCGTACCCATCCCGGGCGAATCGGAGGGCGATCGCGCGGCCGATCCCGCGCGAGGAACCCGTGACGATCGCTGCTGGCATGGCTCGCCTCTCGCCTGCGGGCATCATACCGGTTCGGATATCGATCACCGAGAAGGGACCGGCCACCGAGTTCGAGGAAGGGGATCGATGCGAGTTGGCAACGGTTAAAAGTCGGCGGGCGGAAGTCGACGGTATGAGCCAATCCGAACGCGGGGACGGACACTCTCAACAGTGTAACTCCTGTGGCATGGACGTCTCGGGGACGAACGCGGCTCGGTTCGAGTGCCCGGAGTGTGGCCACATGATCTTCCGGTGTGCGACCTGTCGCAAGCAGTCGAACAACTACGAGTGTCCCGACTGTGGGTTCCGGGGGCCATAAGATGGGCAAGGTCGCCGCCAAGCTCAAGGTGATGCCCGAGAGTCCCGATGTCGATCTCGATAGACTCCAGGAACGCATCGAGCAAGGCCTGCCCGAGGGCGCGAAGATCAACGGTTTCGAACGCGACGACATCGCCTTTGGCCTCGTTGCACTTCTCCCAACGGTGATCGTCCCCGACGACGCCGGTGGCACCGAAGCCGTCGAGGACTCCATTTCGAACGTCGAGGAAGTCGAGAGCGTCGAGGTCCGGAACGTCGGCCGGATCTAGAGACGCACCTTTTTCCTGGCATCCTCGTTCACTCCCTGCGGTCGTTCACTGCGGG
>PXRA01000084.1 GCA_003021725.1 Halobacteriales archaeon QH_8_64_26 | reverse complement strand
GGTGGTTCCCTGGCCGCGGTGAACGCCTCCGCGACCGGCAGCGTCCGCACCGAGAGGAACTCGTTGTCGTCGAGTTCCTGGCCGACCGGTTCGAGGCCCTCGGCGAAGACGATCGCCCGCCGGTGTCTGAGCACGCCCGTCGCAACCCAGAAGTCCTCTAAGAGCGACACCCCTCCAGGGTCGAACCCGGTCTCCTCGCGTAGCTCCCGGGCTCCGGCGGCCGTATAGGACTCGCCGTCCTCGACGATGCCCGCCGGGAGTTCGAGACAGCCCTCGCCGATCGCCGGGCGGTACTGCTCGACGACGACGATCTCCTCGCCGCTGGTGGCCACCACGACGACCGCCGGCGCGAGTTCGGCCCAGTAGTAGCGTTTCTCCGTGCCGTCGGGCTGGCGAACGAGGTCGTATCCCCCAGTATACCAGCCCGTCTCGTACTCGACGACCGACTCGATCACCGGCCAGTCGTGTGCCGTCCCTTCAGTGCCTTCGGTGCGTTCCGAATCGTCGGTCATCCCCTCCGAGTGTGGCCCCGAGGCGCTTCAGCGTGACGAGCTACGATCCAGCCCCGGTCCCGACTCGTCACCGATCGAACGACCGACACCCCTCTCGCCGCGTTCGATCGGTGTGATGGCACCCGGTCGTCACCGATAGCCTATCGAACCCGATCCGTAGTCCACGGAGCCCGACCGTTCGGTCGTCTGACTGAAATTTAAGTACTCTACGGCGAACATCCCGGGTAGCCACAGGTCCGCCACCCGTGGCTACCGAAGGGAGGGGAAACGATCACCGACGGTCCCTGCTGACTGCAGCCCTCCCGCCGACGCGGCTCCGGCGAGCACGACGGCGTGTGTCATGCTCGCCGATTTCCCCCTCTGCCGACGGCGTCTTCGCTGCCGTTCGAGACGTCCGACGATCGGTTCTTGCCAGTCCTCGTGTATCAGTCGGCTCCACCGTGGCGCCCGAACGCTCCGGCGGCGACCAACAGCGGCGTGAGCGCACTCGCCGCCGCCGTCGGGACGACGGTTCGACTCCGGCGGTCGAACTCGATCAGCCCCTCCCCTTCGAGCAACGGCAAGTGATTGTGAAAGAGCCCGATCCGGCGATCGAGACGCGGGCTCGCTTCCTCCTCGATCGCAGCCCGCGATCCGGTATCGGAGGTTCGGATGCGATCGGCCAGTTCGGTGACGGTAATGGCACTGGGGTCGTCGAGCAGGAATCGAAGCGTCCGACGGCGCGAGTCAGCGCGGAGCACGCGAACGGCCGCGTCGAGCGAGAAGTCGTTTCTCGGAGCACGTACCATACACCTCTTTTTGCTATCGTTACGACACATATTATTTCACACTCGCCGATAGCCCATCGATAGCGACGTACCTCTTATCGCCACCCGTAGCACCACAAAGATTATATGAAGAACTACTACCGATTCGGTAGAATCGGTTTCATGCCGTTTCTCGGGTGATAGCTACTCGGTAGCGGGTTCCATCGTCGGAGACGTACGCGACCGATCCGTTCACCGCGCGGGGATCGCGCTGGCGGAACGCGGCGAACTCGTCGAAGGGCGTGTGGGTGAAGGACTCCTTGAAGCCGATCGGTCCCCTCCAGTAGGGACTCGATCGCCCGCTTTCGAGCGCCGCGGTCGTGTAGGGGAAGCGCTGCTCGGAGAGAGCGGAGCCGTTTACCGTCGGCCCGCTTCCCTCGACCGGCGTTGCGCTCACGTAGTAGGGATCGCCGCTTTGCAGGTAACTCGGCAGCGCTCCGAGTGCGACGAGGACGACGATGACGACCCCGAGCCCGATCAGGACGTTCCGCGTGATCGTCCGCACGGTTTAGGGAGTCCATCCGTTTTTTCGGCCGCTCCGTTCGCTGTCCGTCGGTCGGACGGTCACCGTTCGCCCTCGCTTTCGTCGCTATCGCCGCCGGCGTTCCGGCTCTCGGCTCCTGACAGATCCCGCCCGCTCCTCTCGGATTCCCCGGCGGTGTCGGCTCCATTACGCATCCGTTCGGTCAGCTCGCGGGCGTCCGCGAGGACCGCCGCTACGTCCCGTTCGTCCCCGTCGTCTCCGGTTTCCCCGTTTCTGGCACCGAACTCGATCGCTGTCCGCCCCTCGTCCCGGCGTGGCTCGCCGCCGCTCGTCGACGGGCCATCGGTCCGCTCTTTCCCTTTTCGGGCGTGCTCGTCCTCTGTGTGGTGGTAGTGACGGTGATGGCCCTGGGACCCGCCCTCGCCGGTTTCCTCGTCGGTCCTTCCGCTTCCCGCGGTCGGGTCATCGATGGCTTCGGATAGCTCGGTCTCGGCGGCGTGCCCGACGACTCGCTTCGCGAGGGCCTCCTCGCCCGCCTCTTCCCACTCCGGTGCGTGCTCGTCGAGCCACGCCTCGTGGTCGTCGCCGTGGATCATCGCGGTGAAGGCGAGGTGGTTCGCGAGGTGGCGGCCGTCGGCCTGTGGCGTCGCACAGACCGGACACGCGTATGCCATACCCCACCTGGGACCGCCCGCCGAAAAGCCGTTTCGCGTTCGTCGTCGGTTCGTGGTTCGGCCCCGGTTTTCCGGAACCCGGCTTCGGTCGCACTCGGTCGAGCTCCGATCGGACCCGTCAGCCTCGCCCCGGTTCGTCGGCGATGTCCGTGACCATGATGAGCGCGTCCTCGCCGTCCTGGTAGTACTGCCCCACAGTTCGGTGGTGGCCGAAGCCAAAGGCCCGGTAGAGCGAAATCGCGCCGTCGTTGCCCGCCCGAACTTCGAGCTTGATCGACCCGACACCCCGGACGGATAGGGCCGAGAGGCCGCGACCGAGCAGCGCCGCGCCCAGTCCTTGATCGCGGTGATCGGGGTGGACGGCGATGTCCTTGACATGGCCGATCTCGCGGCTGCCACTCGAAACGAGGTCACAAATCACGTAGCCGACAACGCCGTTCGCGCCGCCCGAATCGGCGACGAGAAAGCCCGGCTTGCCGAGGAAGTGTTCGAACGCGCCGTAGGGCCACGGCTGGGCGAAGGAGGTTCGCTCGATCCGAAAGACCGCGAGCAGATCGGCCCGCGTGGCCTCGCGAATCCGTGCCGGCACGCCCGTCTCGCTGGCGATCGTCGTCACGGCCATCCCTCGTACCTCGATCGGTATAGCTGCACTGGCACGACCGCGGGCTCACCGCTCTCGGGAAAACACCTTTCGCCGGCCAGCCGGCGATTCCTACCGTTGACGCTCGCCTCGGTCCTTATAGATCCGGCTCGGCTCGATCCGTTTCCTCGGTATCCACGTCGTCGCCGACCCCGCTGCTGGTCGAATAGGCGTCGATCGTCAGTATCCCGGCGACCAGAATCAGGTCCTTGAAGAGGTATACCCCCTCGAACGTCGGCTCGAACGGCATGGAGGCGAAGACCTGGCCGGGATTGAGAGCGACCGGTGACATCGTCACGGCGACGTAACCCATCGAGAGATACGCAGCGGCATGCGTCGTTCGACCGGTGGGGAACAACAGGTACAACCCGATCGCTAGTTCCAGCACGCCGAAGAGAGGAATGAAGACGCTGTTGGCGATCAGCGACCCTGGAACGATCGATGCGATCCACTGGCCCGGCACCGGAGAGGTAGAGACCATCAACACACCCGACCAACAGAAAACGATCGCCAGGCCCGCCTGCAAGGACCTGACGGTGAGTCGGCTCGTGGTCGCCTCGAACGTGCCCCGTCCGGTTGCCCTCGCTGTTCCGATCCGTTCGTCGATGCTATCACCGACCAATGCCAGGACTCCTTGCTCCCGAACTCGCTTCCCGAACAGCGGCTCCGAATCGAGCGTGACGACGACGAGTCCCGCGGTCGCGAGCGCGAAGTTCTTGACGATATAGAAGCCGATCGCCGACGGGACGAGGGGCCCACCACCGGAACGCCTCGCCCGGGATGACGAACAGCGGCGCGAACGTCGCGGCCATCTGAACGCACATACACGCTACCGCCAGGCGTACCGTGCGCCGCCAGAGCAGTCCCAGTCCGACCAATGCCTCCCACCACCCCAGAATGCCGAAGAACAACTGAAAGGAGACCAATTCGTTGAGGATCGGCGTGGCCGCGAGCGTCGGGCGAACGACCGCGTCGGCCGGCGAGATCGCCAAGGGTTTCGTGATCCCGAACCAGAAGAACACGAACGCGAGCGAGTAGCGCAGCGCCCGGTGTCCGTGGCGTCGTTCCCAACCCCTGAATCGCGCGTCGATCGCCTCGCCCGTCCGCCGTAGCCCACGATAGCCATCGGCCAGCCGCCGGATCCCGCCTATCCCTCCCCACGGAGTTCCCTCGTGTGACATCTACTCCTCACCGAGTATGCGGGATCGGTCGATCGGCGACCGGTGTCCTCGCTTGCCTCTCGACGGTATCGATACGCCCGCAATTCGGTTTTCGGTCCCGAACCAACAGCGGTTCGGTCGGCGTTCGTTCGCGGCATTGACGATCGGGGAACTCGGGAGCGAGTGCATAACCGCCAACAGCGTTCCAGCGAGTTTCGGATCGTTAGGGTCGTTCCAACCCCGTTTCGATCGTTTCGCTTACCGTTTCGGTCAGTTCCCCCCGTCCGCATCCGGAGGTGTAGGCCTCTCGGCCGCCGTTCCTTACGATCGACCCATAGTTCGATCGAGCCAACATACCGACGACACGAACGCCACTACGGTTCGATCGAACGGACTTCCGGTTCCAACCGCTGATAACGATATTCAGACGGGATTCAGATGAGTTAGTGAGACGATATATAATCTGAATGAGGTACAAAAGTGCTGGTGAGTCTCAAACGAAATTATTATACACGAGCCGTTTAGCTACGATAGCATGCCGATATGACATCGGCGTTCTATCGTTCGTTAATTAGTTCGTACAGTACGAAAGCGTATGAAATACGCACAGGGTTCCGGGAGGGAGTCCGGTCGTTCACCCGGTTTCCCTGCTCGCTCGATTCGCTCTGTTCGCCCGCGGTCGGCCCGGCGCGCGGCCCCGGATTCCTTTCGGGCCCTAAGGAGTCGGTCGGGATCAGTCGTCGCCATCGTCGTGGTCGCCATCAGCATCCTTCCCCTGGAGTTCGATCCCGCCAAAGGAATCCACGGTGAGGTCTCCGGCTGGCCGTCCCGGCCTGTGAGGACTCGGGTTCGACCCGCCCGCGTCCTCTTTCCGATCGGCTTCTCCGGCGACGGTGCGTTGGTGTTCGATGACGTTTCGGTCGGCTTCGGTCTCCCGGTCCCGACTGACTCGATCCCGTCCGCTCTCTGCGGGGCGGGTTCGTACCCGGGCCGACCGCGGGCAGCGGCGTCGGGTCAGGCCTCGACGTACCGGAACCACTCCTCGTGGTTCTCGGTACGGCCTTCGACCAACCTGAAGAAGGCCGACTGGAGTTCCTCGGTGACCGGGCCCCGAGTCCCTTCACCGATCTCGATGTCGTCGACCGCCCTGATCGGGGTGACTTCCGCGGCGGTCCCTGTAAAGAAGAGCTCGTCGGCGGTATACAGTTCGCCGCGGCCGATCACGGCCTGGTCGTTGACCGCATAGCCGTGCTCGCGCGCGAGCGTGATGACCGTCTGGCGGGTGATGCCATCGAGGATGCTCTGGGCGAGGCCCGGCGTGTAGATCTCCCCGTCGCGCACGAGAAAGAGGTTCTCGCCCGGGCCTTCCGCGACGTTGCCCTCCTTGTTGAGGACGAGGGCCTCGGCGTAGCCGTTCCGACGGGCTTCCTCGCCTGCCAACAGTGAGTTGACGTACAGACCGGTGGTCTTCGAGGTGGTCGGGATCTGACTGGAGGCGTGCTTGCGCCAGGACGAAACCATCACCTCGACACCCTCCTCGATGGCCTCCTCGCCGAGATAGGCCCCCCAGGGCCAGACGGCGATCGCGACCCGCGTCGGACAGCCCTCGGGGCTCACGCCCAAGCTATCGTACCCGAAGAAGGCGATCGGGCGGATGTAACACGATCGCAGGTCCTGGCTGTGGATGAGTTCGAGGGTCGCTTCAGTGAGTTCCTCGCGGCTGTACCCGATCTCTAGATCGTATGTCTTCGCCGAGTCATACAGGCGATCCAAGTGCTCTTCCCAGCGGAAGAGCGCCGGACCGTCCTCGGTATCATAACAGCGCGCGCCCTCGAAGACCCCGGTACCGTAGTGCAGGCCGTGGCTGAGGACGTGGATGTTGGCCTCGTCCCAATCGAGGTATTCCCCGTCCATCCAGATCGTCTCGACATCCATCTCCGCGAAACTCATATACCGGCATCGGGGCCGACCGACATGACTGTTGGTGATCGACGCCCGCAACGATGTCAACCGAACAACCAGCGGGAAGACCGCTCCCTCGGGACCGTCCTACTCGTGGCCGAGAACCGCCATCGGCTCGTAGGGCTCTTCGAGGTACTCGATATCGCTCGCGGAGAGATCGAGTTCCAGTGCTTCGACGGCGTCCTCCAGATGGGAAACGCTCGTCGTGCCGTAGATCGGCACCGTCCCCTTCGAGAGCAGCCACGCGAGCCCGATCTGAGCCATCGAGACACCCTTTTCCTCGGCGAGTTCGGCCGTACGCTCATTTATCGTCCGGCTCTGGGGGGAGTCGTAGCGCTCGGCGGTCATCTCCCGCATCGTCTCGCTTTCCTCGTGGGGGCGGGCGAGATAGCCACCGGCTAGCGGGCTCCAGGGCATCACGCCGACGCCCTCCTTCGCACAGAGCGGGAGGGTCTCGCGTTCCTCCTCGCGGTAGAGGAGATTGTAGTGGTCCTGCATCGTCGCGAAGCGTTCGAGCCCGAGGCGATCGCTCGCGTGCAAAGCATCCGCGAACTGGTGGGCCCACATCGAACTCGCGCCGATGTAGCGGGTCTTGCCTCGTCGGACGGCGTCGTCGAGCGCCCCGAGGGTCGTCTCGATCGGGGTATCGGGGTCCCAGCGGTGGATCTGATACAAGTCGATCGTCTCCATGCCCAGCCGTTCTAAGGAGTTATCGAGTTCCTGCTCGATCGTCTTCCGGGCGAGCCCCCCGGAGTTAGGATCGTCCTCGCGCATCTGGCCCCAGACTTTCGTCGCGACGACCTGTTCGTCCCGGTCGTACTCCGAGAGCGCGTTGCCGAGGATTTCCTCGCTCTCGCCATACGAGTAGATGTTCGCCGTATCGAAGAAGTTGATCCCCAACTCGATCGCCCGGTCGATGACCTCGGTGGCTTCGGGCTCGTCTACCGTCCAGTCGAACATCCCGCCGCCGGACCCCCCGAAACCCATACAACCCAGACAGATCCGACTGACCTCTACACCCGTCTCGCCGAGCGTCGTGTACTCCATACCGGACGATCGAGGGGCGTTTGCATAGTCCTTTTCGGCCCGTGTTCAGGAGGGGTTCGTTGTGTTCTCGGGCGGGTACCGGAAGCGAAGCCGGTAGTGGCGTCGGTCGGTGGTCTGGGAGACGGTCGCGTTCACGTCTACCGACTCGGTGCCGAGCGGGACGGTCGGCCCGCCGACGTAGGTCGCGACTCTGCTGTCGGGGTGGGTGAGCCTGATCCAGGAGGCGACCGTGTTCGCATAGAAAAAGGCGATCGTCCGGGCCTGTGGGCGTTTCGCTACCACGCCGGGCGAGCCGGGCCGGCGCGGGATCCCGGCGATGGCGATCACCGACCGGGGCGGGAGTCCCTCCCGCTCGTAGGCGTTCGCCCCGGCGGGCAGGGCCTCGCTCGCGACGTCGCCGGCGCGCTGCCAGTCGTCGTAAGGATAGACCAGCGGCGAGACGAACACGAGCGAGCAGACGAGCGCCCCGGTCAGCAGGAAGATCGCTACTGTTCCGGGATCCCCTTCCGAGAACCGACCTGACTTCCGTAGCTCTCGGCCGGTCGTCACCAAGAGGAGCGAGAGAAGCGCCCCAGTTGGGAGGAGTGCGACGTAGCCGCTGCGCAACGAGTAGCGCCCGAACCCGACGAACACCGCTCCCAGCACGGCAAGCCATGCGAGCGAGATCACGACGAGTCGCCCCCGGTCGGACCCGAGCAGTCGTCTGTATTCCTCGATCCGGGTGACCGCGTAGGCCAACAGGCCCAGCGCCACGGGAACGAGGACGTAGAGTACGTTCGGGACGAGCTGTACCTGATAGGAGAGCAGCCAGCCGGCGAGGTCGACCGGGTAGAGCAGGCTGAGCGAGTACTTGCTGAGGACTTCGAGAACCGGCTCGCTCGTCTTCCAGGGCCCGCCCCTGTACCCGCCGAGGCCGCCGAGTACCTGGTACCGCCACCACAGATACGCGAGGGTTACCAGAGTGTAGGGTGTCGCGGTCTTCAGCCCTCCCCACAGCGTCTCCGGAATGCTGTACCGCCGGTCGTACGCGAGGAGTAGGAACCACGCCCCGACGAGCGGGGGTGCGATCACACCGATCTCCTTCGCGCCGACTGCGAGCAGGTAGGAAAGCACTGATCCGGCGAGCAAACCCCAGCGCCCCCTGCGCGAACGATCCCTGGCGACGGCCCGGAAGAAGAGCAGGAGGGAGACGAGCACGAAGACCGTCGCGAGCACGTCGTGGCGCCGCGCGGGGGTGGGCACGACCTCTGCGGTGATCGGGTGGAGGGCAAACAGGCAGCCGGCGAGCGCGCCTACTAAGATGTCCTTCGAGACCCGGCGGACGAACGCGAAGGTGAGCGCGGACGCTATCGCGTGTAACAGCAGGTCGGTGAGGTGGTAGCCGAAGGGATCGAGCCCCCAGAGGGCGAAATCGACCGCGTACGAGAGGTTCGCGACCGGCCGGTAGAACAGGGCGACGATGATCGAGAAGTTCGTTCCGTACATGAGCGGGCTGGAGAACACTTCCCAGGCCTCGGCGGGCGTTCGCATCCGGCTCTTCTCGATGAGAGTGAGAGTGTCGCTACCGGTGAACCAGTAGGAGAGGATTTCGTAGTGAGCGAGTACGGCGACCGCAAGGACGATCCCGGCAGCCACGAGCGCCGCGGGATCTCTCGAACTACCCTCGCGTCCCGTCGGTGAGAACACGTGCGAACAATCGAGGGAAGTCGTATCACTCTTTTCCCCGCCACCGCAAGCTCTCGTTTCCCCCGTTTCGAACCCCTGTGCGTACGCATACCACGCCGGCGAAGGTTTTTGCCCGTACCGACCGTGAATACGGGCATGAGCGCCGATCGTGCCGTTCTCGAACGCGCGCTCGCCGCCGGCGAGCAGGAGAACGGCAGCGTCGAGTTCAAAGAGCGCTTGAGCAAGGACCTACACCTAGCCGACGGCCGCCTCGAGAGCCTCGCCGCCCAGTTGCGCCACCGCATTCTCTCGGGTGAGGGCGAGGCCACCTACGTGGTGGGCGTCACCGACGAGGGAGGTATCGCGGGAATCGCCCCCGAGAAGTTCTCCGAGTCGATGGACGTGCTCTCCTTGCTCGCCGAGGAGGCGGACTCCCACATCGAAAGCGTCGAGACCTGGGGCGTCGATGGCGGGCTCGTCGGCGTCGCAACGGTCCGGGAAGGGGCGCTGTTGGGCGTCGAGGACGATCACATCGTCGTCGGGACCGCCGGCCACGTCGATCACGGGAAAAGCACCTTAGTGGGCTCGCTCGTCACCGGCCAGCTCGACGACGGCCAGGGCGGGATGCGGGGCTATCTCGACGTCCAGCCCCACGAGGTCGAGCGCGGCTTGTCCGCGGATCTCTCCTATGCGGTCTATGGCTTCGACGGCGAGGGCCCTCTCCGCATGGACAACCCTCATCGCAAGTCCGATCGCGCCGGTATCGTCGAGCAGGCCGACCGGCTGGTCTCCTTCGTCGATACCGTGGGCCACGAACCCTGGCTCCGAACCACCATCAGGGGTCTGGTGGGCCAGAAGCTCGACTACGGCTTGCTTACGGTGGCCGCCGACGACGGGCCCACGAAGACCACCCGCGAGCACCTCGGGGTGTTGCTCGCAACGGACCTACCGACGATCGTCGCGCTCACCAAGACCGACATGGTCGAGGCGTCGCGGGTCGAGGCAGTCGAAAGCGACGTCGAGCGCCTGCTTCGGGAGGTCGGCAAGACGCCCCTTCCGATCGAGCGCCACGGCATCGGGGTCGCCTGCGAGGAGATCGGCGCGACGGTCGTGCCCATGCTTCGAACGAGCGCGCTCACCGGCGACGGCCTCGACACGCTCGACGAACTCTTCGAACGGCTGCCAAAGACCGGCACCGAGAGAGGCCCCTTCTCGCTGTACGTCGATCGCACCTACAACGTCACCGGGGTCGGCGCGGTTGCCTCGGGCACCGTGAAATCCGGCACCGTCGAGGCCGGCGACGCCCTCCTCCTGGGCCCGTTTCCCGACGGCTCCTTCCGGGAGGTCGAAGCCCGCTCGATCGAGATGCACTACCACCGCGTCGACCGGGCGACGGCCGGCCGCATCGTGGGCATCGCGCTCAAGGGTGTGAGCGAGGCGGCGCTCGAACGCGGAATGGTCCTGCTCCCCCGCGAGGCCGACCCGCGTGCAGTCCGTGAGTTCGACGCGGAGGTGATGGTCCTCAATCACCCGACCCGGATCGACAGCGGCTACGAGCCCGTCGTCCACGTAGAGACCGTAAGCGAAGCCGCCGCCTTCTACCCGGAGGGTGGCCAGCTCCTGCCCGGCGATACCGGAACGGTGCGAGTCCGGTTCAAGTTCCGGCCGTACCTGGTCGAGGAGGGCCAACGGTTCGTCTTCCGCGAGGGCCAATCAAAGGGCGTGGGTACTGTGACCGACGTCTCGCCCGCCGAGTAGCGCTGCGGTCCTCGCTCGATAATCGCGATGTTCGTCCTCAGTGCCACGGTACCGGCGTCAGTTCGTGCAGCGATCGGAGCGTGTAGTTCGCGGCCCTCGCTTCCGAGGTTTCGGGCTCGCCCCGCTCGTCGTAACTGCCCTCCTCGGGCACCCAAACCGACCGGAGACCGGCGGCGTGTGCGCCGGCTACGTCCGCATCGAAGGAGTTCCCGACGTGAACCGCTCGTTCGGGCGGAACACCCAGGTCCCCGAGTGCTCGATCGAACGGCGCTCGGTCGGGTTTCGGCGCGGCGTCGTGACCCGCATACACCACCGTCTCGAAGGCCCCCCCCAGATCGAGCGCGTCGAGTTTCGGTTTCTGGGTATCGGGCCCGCCGTTCGTCACGACACCTAATCGGTGGTCATCGGCCAGTGCGCCGAGGGCTTCCCGGGCACCCGGCAGGAAAGTTACGTCGCGGTGATCGCGGGCCCGCTCGTATCGTTTCGCGAGCGCGCGGCCCGCCACCGGGTCGTAGCCTCGCTCCGCGGCGATGGCGGCGAAACAGGCAGCCCGGACCTCGCGGGTCGCGTCGTGGCCCGCAGCGAACTCCTCGAAGCGGTCGTAGTACTCCCCGATTTCGAAAAACGGCGCGATCCCCTCGCGGGCGAAGGCCCCGGCGAGTAACTCCTCGCCGGGACGGCGATACGCACAGAGGGTGTCGTCGATGTCGAACAGTACAGCGTCGATGGACTCGCTCATCGACCGTTACCAGGTGGGCGACGGACAAAAACCGAGCGCCAGCTTCCCGAGCCGGACTCCGGAGCAAGCCCGAACTCACCACACGATCGGGTGATGAGAGGCTACGGTGACCGAGAACGATCGGTCGGTCGGTATCCCTCCTCGACGCGTTCAGCGAGCCCGAAGTACACCGCCCAGCCGAGGATTCGCTCGATTCGTTCACCCCAGATCGCCTCGGGATCGGGGTACCGATGGCGCTCCCACTGGGGGACGTGCTCGGCGAAACGCTCCGCTACCTCCTCGATCGGAAGCGGCTCCTCCGATGCGTCGAGCACCGCGAGTACCTCACACACTCCGTAGACTCGCTTCCGGAAGGCGGCCGCGAGATCGTCAGGAACGTTCTCACGCCGACGCCGAAAGCCCGAATCGGTCCCGATCACCAGGCCGAGCGCCCGGAGGAAGGTGAGCCACTCGCGGGCGGCGTCGCGCGCCGGCAGCGAGAGTCGATCCACGAGTCGCGCACAACACTCCGCCTCGCTTGCGGGCACCAGTGATATCGCCCGTTGCCCGCGCTCGATGGCGCTCGTCTCGCCGTCCTCGGTGCTCCCTTCGACCGGGTCGGTATCGCCGCTTCCGGCACTGCGGTCGGCCGGCGGTTCGGGAACGATCTTGAATCTCACCGGTGGAGGTGTCGGCAGCGGACAGTCACGCGATCCCGAAGCTCTCGGCCAGTACGTCCTCGTCGGTCTCGCCATAGACGCCCGTCGGGCCGTCGATCACGTCGATCGTGACCTGTGCCGGGGCGAAAAATCCCTCCGGCACGTCCGCGAACTCCCAGCCGACCTCCTCGAAGACGTCCGCGGACGGGCGGCCGTAGTCGTTCGCGGCCGTCGAGGGGACCTCCTCGAAGTCCTCGAAGCCCTCCTCGACGACCAGGTGGACTCGCCCTCCATACACGAGCGCGTCGTTCGTCCGGCCGATCGCGACGCCCTCGTCGTGACTGATCGGCGCGAGGGGGGCATCCCCCGAGACCGACCTGACCTGGAGGGGATCGTACCCGAGTTCCGCGAGGCGGAACATCGCGAGTTCGGCGGCCCGCGAGCCGACGGTGACGCTGCCGACCGGACTTCCGGTGGCGAACCCACAGACCAGCACCCCCTCGGGCGAGACGCCGGCGACCTCGGCGATCCGTTCTACCACCTGTTCGTCGGGCAGCTGATCGGCTTCGGTCGTGAGGACGGCGAAATCGAAACTGTCACGATAGCCGATGCGCTCGAAGACCTCCTCGCCGCCGACGAGCGCCCGAGCTGGCCCGCTCCCCAGGCCTTCGAACGCACCGACCGAAAGTTCCCAGCCGGCCTTCTGAGCGCCGAGCAGTGCCAGGGCTGGCCGGTCGCTCGTGAGTTCGACCTGTGGCATTGGCGCGCCCGCGAGGTCGTTCATTCGGGTCGAGACCGTCGCCAGGCCCGCGGTCTGGAGTTCGGTACAGAGCAGGCCGGCTTCGATCCCGCCCGGGACCTCGACGCCGAAATCGAGCACCCGACCGCTATTCTCGAGATCGTAGGCCTCGATCCCGAGTTCCTCGGCGAAATCGATCGCCTCGTCCGCGATCTCCGTCGCCATCCGATTGAGACTGTTCATGCCCACCTTCCTCGCCCCGCGCTCAATCGTCTGTCGGTGTCCCCCGGCGCTCGGCCTCGGCGGCGGGCTACCGGACCGTCGAATCGCGACCTGCTTCCCGGCTCACTCCGATCGTCACGGTCGTTCCGGTCGCTCCTAATCGACCGTGCGCCAGAGATATAGCGACGCCAGGCTCCGGTAGGGCTCCCACCAGGTCGCGAGTTCCTCCATCCCCGCCCGGGTGTGTTCGCCGTAGCCCGCCTCGATCGCGTTTCTGATCCCGAGATCCTCGACCGGGAAGACGTCCTCGCGCGCGAAGACGCTCCGTCAGTGTCTCGATTATCTCTTCGTTCGATCGCGTTTCGAGGTCGGCGATCGAGAGCTCCCCGCTTGTGAAGGCCTCGGCCACGTTCTTCACGTAGGTGACTTTGCTTGCCGAGAGCCCACACTCGCGTAGCTCCACTTCGTCGGCTGTTAGCACACCTTCCGGCGTGATCTCGATCGTCTCGAATAGGCGTTCGCGGATCGCCGCCGCCGAGGCGACCGAGAGCTGTTGGTTGACGATCGAGGTTACCATCCGCGCGAAGGGATCGGCGGCCGGTTCGAGTTCAAGCACACCGTGCTCGTCGATGGCCGACGCGAGCACTGGATCGCTTCGCAACGTCGCTACCTTCTCGGCCGGCGTCGGCTCTCCGTCGGATTCGTCGTCAGGTCGACTCCCGCCTCCGGCCTCGGTCATCAGTGTCCTTTCCAGTCGGTCGTTCTGAACGCTACGACTCGGAAGCGACCTCCTCGGCACGGGTCACTCGTGGCCCCTCTCAGTTGCTCGCTTCGTGACCCAGCGCTTCCTCGACGGCGTCGACCTTCGAGGCGGCGCTTTCGGAGCTCCTGCGCTTGTCGTCGATCTTGAGCACGGTGCTCACCCGGTCGGCATCGAGTGCCTCGTGGGCGGCCTGGACCGCGGCGAACAACTCCTCGGTGCTTTCGGCTTCGATTACGGTCCCCATCGGGTTCGTCTCGTAGGACACCTCGAAGTCCTCTAAGGCCGCGACAGCATCCGCGACGTCCTCGGCCATCCCGGTCTTTCCGACCGGCGCGACGCTGAGCAGTGCGATGACTGTCATCTCCCGCAATTCTACGCCTACCGTCTTGGTTCTTTCCTCGATTCGGTTGCCACAGTTACTTCCGTTTCGAGGTCTGTGATTTCGGGCTTTATCCGTCCCCTCGACGCGGAACCGCCCCCCCGAGGACTCTGGATAGTTCCGTCAGGACCCCCTCCAGCTACCGTCCAGGTAGACGCGGACGACGACGATGTCTTCCGCCGCCTGCCGTAGCTCGTCGAGCGTCGGCGTATGACCGTCCTCGATCCGCACGCCGACGACGCCGGTGTTCTCGGTGCCGTTCCGTTCGATATACCGACGGAGGTACTGGGCGATCGCCTCGGTGTCCTCGGTGAGTTCCGCGATCGCTCGCTGCCGCTTGCCCTGGAGGTGAACCGTCACCGGCTGGCCGCCACGGAGGTTACGCCACCAGTCGCTATCGGTCGTCGAGGTAATGGCGAGCGTCTCGTCCTTCCGGTCGTAGGCGACCGGCGTCGTGAACTCCCTGCCGGATCGACGCCCCGTAAACGCGATGAGCAACAATCGATCGCTCACCAGGAAGTGCAGCGGGGAGCGAAGCAGCGCCTCGAAGAGGGGATTTACGAACCGATAGGCGGTTTCGGGCAAGGGCGGTTCGACCGCACTGACCGGTCGTTCGTCGGTTCCGGTCATGATTACTTGGCGTCCGAACTCGTCGCGCGGGTGAGTAAGAATACGGCCACTCCCCCGAGTACGATATCGAGCACGGCTAAGATGGCGATCGCGGGGACGAGAGTGTTCCAGATCCCACTGAAAGCCGTTATGTCGAGAACGGTCATCACGTCCCGGCCGAGCACGAGCGCCCGGGCAGCATCGACGCCGTAGGTCACGGGATTAAAAACGGCGACGATCTGGATCCAGTTCGGTAGCGAGCTCAGCGGAAGGAAGGCACTCGAGAGGAACAGTAAGGGGAACTGTAGGATGTTCGCGCCGATGATCGTCGACTCCTGGTCTTTGGTCAGTACCGCTAAGATGTTCGAGTAGGCGAGAAACCAAACCGAAAACAGCAGGCCGATCGCCATGATGCCGATCGCACCCGCCAGGCCGGTGGCGATCTCCGCACCCAGTAGGACGCCCAGTCCGAGGATGATCGCGATCTGGACGACGATCCGGAGGATCTCGGCGGCGGACTTGCCCGCAAAGACTGCCGCGCGATTCATCGGCATCACGAGGATCTTCTCGAAGACGTCCTCCTCGATGTCGTTCACGAGGCCGATCCCGGAGGTCACCGCCGAGGCCAGCGCGACCTGGATCGCGATCGCCGGCACGAGAAACGTCTCGTAGGTGATCGACCCGCCGCCCCCGGCGTTGATCGCGTTCGTCGCGACCGCGCCGAAGACCTGCGTGAAGAGGATCAAAAATATGATCGGCTGGATCAGGGAGGTGACCAGTACGAAAGGGTTGCGGACGGCCTTGATGTTCCAGCGCTTGAAATTGACCCAGACGTCCCCGAGAAAGGAGTTGCTCGACCGGCGTATCTCCCGGGTCGTTCGCTCGCTTCCCGCTGTCCCGGTTGTCTCGCCCGTCTCGATTGGGGTGCTCATCGGCTCTCGCCCCCGTCGGTCGCCACGCGGGCCTCGTCGGCCTCCTCCTCGTCGGGGTCGCTCTCCTTGTTCGGCTCGCGCTCCTCTCCGTCGGTGATCGCGAGGAAGACGTCGTCGAGCGTCGGTGCCCGGACATTAAAGCCCGTGACGGTGAGGCCCGCGTCACGGAGCGCAACGAGCAGGTCCGTACCGCGACTCCGAGCCCGCTGTGAGGTAACGCTGATGCCTTCTTCGGTCGTCTCGATCATCGCCTCGCTCTCGAAGAGTTCGGAGTCGCTGGCAACCGCTGCCGCTCGCTCTCGCGGGTCCTTGCCGTCTCCCTCCTCGGTTTCAGCACCGGCTTCGATGTCAATATCTAAGATCTCGCCGCCGACCCGCCGTTTGAGTTCGGTCGGCGACCCGGTAGCGACGATCTCGCCGTCGAGGAGCACGGAGATACGCTCACAGAGTTGGTCGGCCTCCTCTAAGTACTGCGTGGTGAGAAAGATCGTCGTGCCCTCCTCGTTGATCTCCCGGAAGTACTCCCATAAGCGATTGCGGGCCTTCGGGTCGAGCCCGGTCGTGGGCTCGTCGAGAAACACTAAGGGTGGCCGGTGGACGAGTGCGGTTGCGGCGTCGAGGCGCTTCTGCATCCCGCCGGAGAAGCTCTCCGAGCGCTGGTCGGCGACCTCGGCGAGATCGACGAGAGCGAGCAGCTCCTCGATCCGTTCGCTCCGCTCGCCTCGGGGCACGCCGTAGGCCGCACAGGCGAACTGGAGGTTTTCGCGGGCGGTGAGTTCCTCGTCGATGCCGATCTCCTGGGCCATGTACCCGATCGACTCGCGGATCTCCCGGGGCTCGCTTTCGGCGTCGAACCCGTTGATGAACGCCTCCCCGTTCGTCGGCTTCAGCAGCGTCGCCAACACCTTGATCGCGGTCGTCTTTCCCGCGCCGTTCGCACCTAAAAACCCGAAGAACTCGCCCTCCGGAACCGACAGCGAGACGTCCCGAACGGCCTCGGTGCCATCGGAGTAGATCAACTGGAGGCCGTCGGTCTCGATCGAGAGCGCTTTCCCCCTGTTCCCGGTGGTCCCACCGGCTCCATCGACTGCGTTGGCCTCCTCCCCGTCGGGGGACTCCTCGGGGTGGTGCCCGTTCGTTCGTCTGCTCATGTATTGCTAGCAGCGAGGAGCGGAACGGATATATAGCTGTTGAATAAATACTCACTCAACATGTCCCGAGCGGACCCGTTCGCCGATACCCGGGATGGGGACGAGACCCGCGTCGCCCTAATGGAAGCGACCTACGAGGCGCTCAGCAAGCACGGCTACGCCGATCTCACGATCGAGCGCATCGGCGAGGCGTTCGGGAAGAGCCCCTCGTTGATCTATCACCACTACGATAGCAAGGACGCGTTGCTCGTCGACTTCCTCGAGTTCATGCTCGATCGCTTCGAAAGCGACGTCGCGCTCGACGATGGGGACAGGGCCGACGCCCAGCTACAGGCACTGCTCGATCACGCGCTCGCCGACCCGATCGACGACGATCGCTACGCGATGACGAGTGCGATCACCGAACTCCGGGCCCAGGCCCCCCACGACGAGACCTACCGCGAGCACTTCACCAGAAGCGATCGGTTCTTCCACGATCGGATCACCGGGATCATCGAACGCGGGATCGACCAGGGTCTCTTTCGCGAGGTCGATCCCGACCGGACGGCCGAGATGCTGCTGGTAACTATCAATGGCGCGATGACCGAACGGGTAACGACGACGAAAGAGGCGACGACCCGGGATGTCCGCGAGGAACTCGATGCGTACGTTCGAGCACGCCTGCTCGCCGACGAGCAGCCATGAACAGTGACCGTTCGTAGTCCTATATGTGCTGTCTTGATTTTTCTTTCAATTCAGCTGCGGTGCTCGCTGCGTCATTTCCGAGTTCCTTCAATTCAGATTCACTCTTGCCTCTATCGAGATACAGCTGCTTCTCGTATACGCGTCTACACTTTGACGAGACTCCACGCATTTCCTCTAAAATTTGTTGGTCAACATCAAGACTCTCTCCTTCGCTGGCATGCTGGTCCAAGCGTTTTGAAAGGTTCTCCATCTCTCTCTCTATGTCATCGTAGCTATTGAATGTTCCTTCCTGTCGTGGTTCTATGTACATATTTTCCCACGTGCGATTTACTTCTGCACAGATCGACCTATTTTGTTGATGCCACTCCCCTACCTCTTGGCTACTCTCAATCCTTTTAGCTCTCCATTGCTGATATTCAAACGGACAATCTCCTTTGCGATGTATATTAGCATCCCTCCAACGACAGCACCCCAAGCCAAATGCCGATACAGTAATACCTTCGAAGATCATTTGCGGTCTAATAATCAACTGTAGATCTTTTATAATCTTATGCTGCGGTATTATAATCTAGTTTACATGAATCGACAACTTCCTGTTTGTGAGACGTGTAACCAATGATAATACTGCGATCACTGCTAATAAGGTGGGTTTGTCCGTTGCTAATATGGTACCTGATTCAGATATCCTCACTCGATCGGGATCTCGGTTCCGCCGGTCGGCGGCTCGGAGGTATCGGAGACCTTCGAGAGGAGGTCGTTCACCGCGAGTCCTCCCTGGATCGCATACGAGAGCCCCCGTGAGTGAGGAGCGAGTGCGGCCGCGCCGAAGAGCAACATCGCCCGTTCGGTATTGCCTTTCTTCAGTTGGTAGCCCGCCTGTGCGAGCAGGGACAGCACGTTGAGGCGGGTCAGTGCCCCGCCGCTTGACGATCCATCCGGGATGTCCGGCGGTGAACCTGAGTCTGCCATACTATGTCACCGGTGCCGATAGGCATAAGTCCTGACCCGGCGACGGCACGCTCGCTCCGACCGATAGTCCGGTCTCGATGAACTCGGCCGGCCGGAAATCGACTCCCGCCGGGATCGCGGCGGTACGTCTTTGTGATCGCTCCCGATAGGAGTTCCATGCCTTCGATCACGCTCGCGCTCGACTGGACGCCGAACACCAATCACACCGGCTTCTACCTCGCGGCAGCAGCGGGGTACTACGAGGCGGCGGGCCTCGATGTCGAGTTTCTCTCCCCGATGGGAGACGACTACGAGACTACCCCTGCGAAACGGGTCGCGACCGGTCGGAGCACGCTCGCCATCGCGCCCTCCGAGAGCGCCGTGAGCTACCACACCCATCCCGAGTACGCCTCGCTCGTCGCCTGTGCCGCCGTCTGCCGGCGCGATACCAGCGCCATCGCCGCGCTGGCCGAGAGCGATATCGATCGCCCGCGTGATCTCGACGGGAAGACCTACGCGTCCTACGACGCGCGCTTCGAGGAGGACATCGTTCGCCAACTGATTCGTAATGACGGCGGCGAGGGAGACGTCGAGATCACTCATCCCCCGAAACTCGGTATCCCGAACACCTTGCTTTCCGGCGATGCGGACGCGACGTGGGTGTTCATGCCCTGGGAGGGCCTCGAAGCCGAGCGCAAGGGGATCGATCTCACTCCGTTCTCGCTCGAAGCCTACGACGTGCCCTACGGCTACACCCCCGTGGTCCTCGCTCACCCCGATACGATCGCCGACCGGCCCGACGAACTCTCGACGTTTCTCGCCGCGAGCGCCCGTGGCTACCGGGAAGCGGCCGCCGATCCCGACCGGGGCACAGAGGCGTTGATCGGGGCTGCCGACTGGGAGTTCAGTAGCGAGGAATTCGTTCACGAGAGCCAACGCCGGATCGCCGAAGCCTACCTCACTTCCGAGGAGGAGTGGGGGGTGATGGACCGCGAACGCTGGGACGCGTTCGTCTCCTGGCTCACCGACGAGGGAATCCTGATGGACCTCGATGGCGAGGCGATCCCACGCGGCGAACTGGACGTCGATGGGCTCTATACCACGCGACTGCTCGATTGAGGATTCTTCACTTTCGAGCCCCCTTCTCGGTGTTCGCGTAGCTTCTCGAACCGACGTGGAGACGAGCGCAATACGTATTATCGTTGATATCGAAATACAACATACTGATGGCGACCGAACAGCGACCTCGCACGAACGTAGACGATCGGGCTCGACTCGCGCGGGCCGCCGCGGAGGCCGGCTTCGAGGACGTGCTGGTGATCGAGCGCGACACTGCGAAGAGAATACTCACGGACAGACGCCGGGAACTCCTCGACCGCGTTCACGAGGGAGGGATCGAGTCGATTCGCGGGCTCGCTCGCGCCCTCGATCGGGACAAAGCTGTGGTGAGCCGCGATCTCGATCTGTTATTCGAGGAAGACCTCATCGAGTATATCAACGATGGAAACAGGAAGGCACCTCGATTGAAACACGAGACGATCCTCGCCGAACCGCTCGTCTGACCGGATGGATCGGTTCTACCAGTATCCGCTCGGCGAGTACCTCGGTCGAACGTATTTCCTCACCGTGAGCGGCGAACCTACTATCAAGAGGTCGAGGACTTCGCAGTCGCGATCCACTGTAACGACTCGGTGGCCGATCGTAAGGTACAGGTCGCTCGTATCGATACGAGCCACGGATACGTACACTTCGACGAACTGTTCAGAGAAGAACGACCCAAAACGCCGCTCGATATCGACGCGTACCGGGAGGCCGAAGAACTGCTCCGGGAAGACTGGCGTCGGTACGCCAGGCGTTACGAGACCCAACCACGGTGCCGATGAGCAAATCTCACTCCGCGTATTCGGCATAGATCTGCCAGGAGGGATCGACCTGCGGGTGTGTGACTTCCTCGCCGTCGAAGTACACGCCCTCTCCCCCTGCGACGCGGCCGACGATCGCCGCCGCCGTTCCCCGGGATTCGAGCGCGTCAAGGACGTACTCGCTTTCGGCCAGCGGGGCGGTGATGAGAAGCGTCCCCGAACTCGTCACCTGCCAGGGATCGACGTCGAGAAAGGTACAGACGTCCTCGACCCCAGGGCGCAGCGGCGCTCGTT
This sequence comes from Halobacteriales archaeon QH_8_64_26, assembly GCA_003021725.1. Lineage (GTDB taxonomy): Archaea > Halobacteriota > Halobacteria > Halobacteriales > Halococcaceae > PXQR01. The sequence goes on along the minus strand of PXRA01000084.1, from coordinate 3,963 downwards.
CCTGTTCGATCTCGAATCGCGCCCCGCTGCTCGCGGCCATCTCACAGAGCGCGCCCTGCACCCCGCATTCGGTCGCGTCGTGCATCGCGCTCACCTCGCCCGCAGCGGCCACAGTGAGAGCGTCCCGAACCGTATCGGTCTCCGCGAGGCGTTCCCGGCCTTCCTCGATCGTCTCCCTGGGCAGTCCCATCCGGTCGCCAAAGAGCGTACTCAACAACCCCACCGCCTCGACGCCCGGTCCGGTCGAAACGATCACCGCATCGCCCGGCCGAGCACCGTCGGGCCGGACGATCTCCTCGAACTCGCCGACCGCCAGTGCCGTCGCGCCGCCGATCCAGGGATAGGCACAGCCCTCATATCGGGCGGTATGACCGGTGACGACACTGGTCCCCAGGTCACTCGCCTCCCGGTCGATTTCCGTCCAGACCCGCTCGAACTCCGTGTCGCTCATCTCCGGCGGGAGGGTAAACTCGATCGAGAGGTACGCAGGCCGGAGGCCCGAGACGGCGACGTCCGCGAGCACGACGTCGAGCGCGAAGCGGGCCGCCCGCTCGAAACCCAACCGCGGGAGGATCGAGATCGGGTCGGTCGCGACGACGAGCGCCTTTCCGCCGACTTCGACGACCCCGAAATCGACCCCGTGTGTCGGTCCCAGGCGCACTTCCTCGCGGTCGGCACCGAGGTGAGGGTAAACCACTTGCCGGAGGAAATCGCTATCGACCTTTCCGTGTGCGGGCATATCGAGCGCTACGGGTGGGTGAGACAAATCGTTGTGCCGACTTCAGGGCCGTCTTCCCGGTCGGACTTCGCTCGGGACTCGTCGGACACGAGCGCTGAACGACACATCGGGAACGAAGCGGCGGAGATGAACGAACGGGAACCGACGAGGGGTGAGTCACCACCGAGTTCGTTACCCTGGGAGGACGTCCTCGGGGGTGAACTCCCGTCCACACGCCTCGCAGCGATACTGACCGACGGCGAGCTTTCCGAGCTGGGTCGTCGACCCACACGACGGACAGGTGATGTCCCTAACGGGGCTCATCGGAAGCCGGTAGGGAAGTGATGTACTTCATTCTGGGGTTCGTGTTCCGCCGATCGGGACCTGCTCGAACCGCCGTCGTCGTTCGCTCCAACAGTTCTCTCCCGAGACGAACCACACAAGGACCCGGCCTGCCCTGGACCGGTCATGGACCTGGAGGAATACTGGGGGATCGGGCCCAAGACCTGCGACCGGCTCGAAACGACATTGGGCACCGAGCGCGCGATCGAAGCGATCGAGACCATCGACATCCCCGCTCTCACCGAGGCCGGACTGGCCCGCGGGCGGGCGACACGGGTGCTCCGTCACGCCCACTGCGAACGCGGGATGGACCTCCTCAGAACCCCTGACACCCGCCGCGTCTACAAGGACCTCATCGACCGGATCGCAGCGCATGCCCTCACCAAAGAGGCCGCCGACCGGATCAGGGTTCTGACCCCGCTTGCCTCGATCGAGGACATGGACGCCCGGCTCGACGACGTGGCTCTCGCCCGCGAGAGTTGGGCTGCTCTCGACGAGCCGACCCGCGAGGCGGTGCTCGACGCCTTCGAGGCATACGACGCGGCCGGCGGCGGTGAACGCGCGGCCGTCGCGGCAGCACTTTCCCTGCGCGAAGCCGGCGTCGAGCGGGGCGTGTTCGAACCGCTCACCGACCTCGACCGCGAGGGGCTCGCGGCGGCTCGGGACGCCCTTCGCTATCTCGACGGTGAGGCGGTGCTCGAAGGCGCGGACGCCGACCTCGATACGCTCAGGGAGCGCCGCGCGGCGACCGACCGCCTCGCCTCCGAGCGGACCGACGTACTGGAGGCGATCGGAGCCGACGAACTCCGAACCACCGAGGAGTTCCGCGCGGCCTTCGTCGAGTACGCCACCGCCGAGACCGGCGTGTCGTCCCCTCGCATCCGAGCCGCGACCCCCCAGGAAGCGACCGACGCCGCGGCCTTCGTGAGCGAGGGGTTGCGCGCGCTCGGCGAAGAGTTGGAAGAAGCCGTGGCCGAGCGCGAGCGCGAGGTGCGAGCCGACCTGGAGGAGTCGATCGCCGACGCCCGCGGGGAAGTCGACGCCGCCGTCGGGACCGTTCGGGAGATCACGCTTACGCTCTCGCTGGCCCGGTTCGCGGCGACGTATGATCTCACTCGACCTCGATTCGTCGATCGTGAATGTCTGGCGGTCGCCGGGGCACGGAACCTCGGGCTCGCCGCCGGTGGCGAGGACCCCCAACCGATCACCTATGCGATCGGCGAGCATACCCCCGCCGAGGACGGCACCGCTATCGATAGCAGTGCCGACACCGACCTCGATCCTGACGTGCCCTCGGGTGATCGCGTGGCGGTACTCACCGGCGCGAACAGCGGCGGGAAAACCACCCTCCTCGAGACGCTCTGTCAGGTAGTTCTGCTCGGAGCGATGGGCCTTCCCGTTCCCGCCGAAGAAGCCCAACTCGGCCGGTTCGACGCGGTGGTCTTTCATCGCCGGCACGCGAGTTTCAACGCCGGCGTGCTCGAATCGACGCTTCGAACCGTCGTCCCACCGCTCACCGAGAGCGAGCGGACGCTGATGCTCGTCGACGAGTTCGAGGCGATCACCGAACCCGGGAGCGCGGCGAACCTCCTTCATGGGTTAGTCGGCCTCTCGGTCGAGACGGGAGCCTTAGGCGTGTTCGTCACCCACCTCGCGGAGGACTTGGAACCCCTCCCCGACGCGGCCCGGACGGACGGGGTCTTCGCCCAGGGGCTCGACGAGGACCTGGCGCTCGACGTCGATTATCAGCCGCGCTTCGGCACCGTCGGCCGCTCGACCCCCGAGTTCATCGTCTCGCGGCTGGTCGCGAACGCGAGCGACCGGCAAGAGCGGGCCGGCTTCTCGGCGCTCGCCGACGCCGTGGGCCAGCAGGCCGTCCAGCGGACGCTCTCCGATGTCGAGTGGTCGACCCGATAGCGAACGGTTTCGAGTCTCTCTTCCGAGTCGACCGTCGTCCGGGTCCTCTTCGCTCAGCCGGGTGCGGGGACGACCGTCAGCCGAGCGCCCGTCTCGACACACTCGGAAAACACGGTGTCGTTCGGCAAGACGTACTCGCGGTCCTCGCCGCGGACGTGGAGGGGACTCTTCAAGCACTCGACGCGGTCTTCGAGGTCGGCGACCGAGCACCGCGGCGTCACCTCGTAGGCCTCCCCGTCGACGAGGACCGTGATCGTATCCTCCATGCTCTCTCCCCGAGCGCTACCACCCCGGCAGGCATAAAAACCCCCGACCGTACGCGCCGCCTCGCCCGATCTGGCGGTCGCTGAAGCGACGTAAAACGAGCTAAAACGAACGTAAGTGTACCTTTCCGAGCACGCTCTGCACTCCGAAGAATCGCCATCGGGATCCCGTCTAACGTCCGAATACGCTCAGGCTGGTCGCATATACAGCAGCGAAATTCCGACTATCAGCAGGCCGATCCCCCACCACAGTGAGTCGCCCGGGAGGACCGCGAGCAGTAGCGTGACGATACCCGAGGTAGTGAGCGACCAGCCGGCGGTAGAGTTACTTATACCCGTGATACTCGCTCCGGTCGGTTACGAGATCGGCTTGCATTGGAAGATCTCTCGCTCTCATCGTTGGTCCACCTTTCCCGCGCGACCGAACTCGGCAGGAGAAACCGGATATGCGCTGGCTGGGATTTGAACCCAGGTTGTGACCATGGCAAGGCCTCCACTTAGTCCGAGCCATTTTTCCAGCTTGAGCCAAATCTTTGTCTCCTTCAAACCACTTTCGAAGTGGTCCCATTTCGGGAGGGAACCTGGTTCCATGCGGTATTTTTTCTCGTCAGCGTTCCCGATTTCCTATCTCGTATTACTACACGGTCATGTATGAACATCCGTTATGTGAGCTTAGAGCTTACTCCGGTTAGACGTGCTGAATCTTTGCTTCTTGCCGATCGA
>PXRA01000083.1 GCA_003021725.1 Halobacteriales archaeon QH_8_64_26 | reverse complement strand
CGGACGAGATCGCCCTCGTCATTATAGAGGAGGAATGTCGATTCGTCGTGGCGAACGATCTCGCCGTTCTCCCCGGTGATGCACATTCGATACCGTTCGGATCCCTCGGTTTCCGTGCCGTACTCGCGGGCCGCTCGGACGAACTCGAGGACCTCCTCGGCGTCGACGTTCGCTTCGAGGAGGAAGTCGCCGGTCTGGCGGTCGGTAACGCCGATCACGCCGTTCGCGTCGGGGTCCTCCGCGCTATCGAGCAGCCGGCAGGTAACGTCGATCGTCGAGGACGGACGATCCCCTTCCTCGTTCGTGAGTCGGTCGTCGAGCGCCGTCGGCGGTCCGTCGAACGTGATATCGAGCGTCGGGCACCGGGGCTCGCCGTCCTCCCCGGCCTCGTTCCGGCCGATATTGTGGATCTCCACGCTGAAGTAGTCGCGCCTCATTCCGTACGCGCCGGTACGATTCCGGGGGGTATGAACGTGACGCCGCGCACGACGCCTTACGAGTCGCCCGATCGGGATCGCTCCCCAGTCCTCGATCGGACGTCGATCACCCGTCCGCTCCCCGCTAACCGGACCCGAGTTTCGACCCCGCTCGCGGCGAATATATTTAACCGACGAGGGAACAACCGACCGCTATCGGCCCGCCAGCGTCGCCGACTGCCGACGGCCACCGACGGCAGGCCCGCGCGGCCTGTGGCGGGCGTACGACACCGCATGGACAGCAGGGACGCGGACGGATCGGTCGAGCGCTCCGAGAGCCAGCCCGGGGCTCGCGAGCGTCCGGCCTCCAGTACGGCCGAGCGGGCGGTCGCGGACGACGCTTCCAGGAGCGAGGACGACGCCGCTCTCCCCGAGGAAGCCTGGATCGATCGGTCGGCCGAGACCGCCGAACCATCGAATGAGGACTTGCCGGCCGACTCTCCCGCCGACCGACCCGACGCAGGAGGTTCGGTCGAGGTCGAAGCCGCGTTCGATGGTAGCGCCACGAACGGAGCGACGGAGGCGAAGAAGCACGGCTCGGAATCGAGCTTGCTCGACCGCCTCGCACGCGTAGTGCGCGGCGAGCGTTCCGCGCTCGGTCCCCGGCCGTACGAGCCCGAGGAACACGGCCCGCTCGCGACCTTCGAGACCGACCCCGGCATCGAGGAATGCGATCGCTACTGGGTGAACTTCCCCTACGCCCTCGTCGTTATCACTACCGATCCGGCCACGAACGCGCTTACCTACCGGGTCGTCGAGCCCGCTCTCGATCCGGTCGAGCGGGAGCTGCTTGCAGTACTCGAGAACGACGTGCGCGACCCGCTGTTGTACCGCTCCGCGGACGCTACCGACGACGCCGAGCCCGAGACGCTGCTCCGGCGCGAACTCGATCGTCGCCTCGCCGAGTACGACGTCGCGGTCTTCCCCCCGACGGTTCGAGAGTCTCTTCTATTACCTGTATCGCACCTTCCAGGGCTACGGTCGGATCGACCCGCTCATGAGCGATCCCCATATCGAGGACGTCTCCTGTGATGGGTACGATCTCCCGCTGTTCGTCTATCGCGACACCCACGGGAACGTCGAGACGACCGTTTCCTTCGGGAAGAGCGAGCTCGACGACGCCGTTGTTCGGCTCGCCCAGCGCTCGGGCCAGCACGTGAGCCTCGGCCGGCCGGTCGTCGAAGCCACCCTCTCCGATGGCTCCCGGGCGGAACTGGCCTTAGGGACGGAGGTCACCCCGCGCGGGTCGGCCTTTACGATCCGGCGGTACGCCGAGGACCCCTTCACGCCGCTCGACCTCATCGCCACCGGCACGTTTAGCACCGAGCAGATCGCCTACCTCTGGCTCTGTATCGAACACGACCGGAACCTGCTCTTCGCTGGCGGGACCGCGAGCGGGAAGACCACCGCGATGAACGCCGTCTCGATGTTCGTCCCGCCCCGAGCGAAGGTGCTCTCGATCGAGGACACTCGCGAACTCACCCTCTATCACGACAACTGGCTTTCGAGCGTCACAAGGGAGCGCTTCGGTAGCGAGAGCGACATCACGATGTGCGAGTTGCTCCGCTCGGCGCTTCGCCATTGCCCGGAGTACATCATCGTCGGCGAGGTACGTGGGAAAGAAGCGATGACGCTGTTTCAAGCGATGAACACGGGCCATACGACCTACTCGACGATGCACGCCGACTCGGTGCGGACCGTCATTAATCGCCTGGAGAACGAGCCGATCGGCGTGCCCCGGCAGATGGTCCGGAGCTTGGATGTGCTCTGTGTACAGGGTTTCGGGAACGTCGAGGGCGAGCGCGTCCGCCGGAACGAGGAGCTAGCCGAGATCGAGGACACCGACGAGCGGACCGGCGAACTCGATTACTCGACGGCCTTCGAGTGACGCGCCGCGGGCGATACCCATGCCGATCGGGGCAGTGCGGTCACGGAGTCCATCCGCGAGGAACAGGGCTGGTCGCGGACCGACCTCCTCTGGGAACTGGACCGTCGCCGGACCTTCCTGGAGGATCTCGCCGAGCACGGCGTCGAGGACTACCGGCGCTTTACGGCCGCGGTGACGTCCTACTGCGCCGATCCTGAGCGGACGGTCGCGGACGTCGCTGTGGCCGCCCGGCCCGAGGGCTCCGAGGCGGTCCCCGATTCGGACGCCGATCCCGATCCGAACGCCGGCAGCGACGACGTAGGCAGCGAGCACGGGGCTCGGGGGACCGCCGAGGCGGGGACGATCCACGAACGATCGGGCGATAGCGGGACGACGCCCGTCGATACCGACATCGACTTCGACGCCGTTGACCGCGGCTCCGTAGCCGACGGATCGGCGGGAAGTAGCGACGAGCCGAACACCGACGAGCCGAACGTCGACGAACCGACTACCGATGGGACGACCGATGGAACGTCGACGATTGGGAACGGACCCGGATCGTGATCTCGCCGTCGGCGATCGGCACGCCGGCCGTCGCGGTACTGACCCTCGGACTCTATGGCGTGCTCGCCCTCACGGTCGCCCTGCGGGGATCCCCGATCGTTCGATCGAGAGGGGCGATCGCGATCGCGGCCTTCGGCGAGCGGGTCATGGACTCCCCGCGTCGGCTCGCCCACCGAGATCGCCTGCGTGCCGGCCGGATCGATACGACCTACCGGCGCTACGCGGCGACGACGCTGCTCTATGTACTGTTCGTCGCGCTCGTCCTCGGAACGCTCACCGCCGTCCTGACCGGCGTTGCCCTCCTCTCGCCGTCGATACGAACCACCCTCGCCGGCGTCGATCCCGCTGCCGGGGCCGCACTGTCGGTTTTCTCCGGGCCGATCGTCGCGCCGATCGCCGTACTCTGTGGGATACTCGGGGCCGCTCTCGGGGCGGGACTCACTTACTGGCTCCGGTGGTGGTTCCCGAGCGTCCGGGCGCGCAACCGGGAGCGGCGGATCGATCTCACCTTCTCGCGGACCGTCGCGTTGCTCTATGCCCTCTCCCGCGGGGGGATTTCCGTCCCCGAGATGCTGCGAACGCTTCGCCGGAATCGTGGAGTCTACGGCGCGGCAGCCGGCGAACTGAGCCTCGCGGTGCGTGACATGGAGCTACTCGGCGCGGACGTCCTCACCGCCGTCGAGCGGGTCGGGAAGCGAACCCCGAGCGATCGCTTCAGGGTCTTCTGTGAGAACTTAGCGACAGTCCTGCAAAGCGGTGCCAGTACCGCGGAGTTCCTCCACGAGCAGTACGAACGCCACCAGCGCCGGATCGAGACCCGCCAGTCGATGTACCTCGATTGGCTCGCGACCTTCGCCGAGGCCTATGTCTCGGTGCTCGTCGTCGGCCCGCTGTTCCTGATCACGATTTTGCTGGTGATGGGGCTGGTCTCCGGCGGAGTAATGACTCCGCTCTCCGTGCTCGTCTACCTCCTGATACCCCTATCGAACGCCGGGTTCATGGTCGCGCTCGATTACTTCACCGGGCCGCTCGGCACCGCCGAGGAGAACACGGGTGATTCGACGGCCGATACCCCGAGCGGCGCGAGCAACGCCGACGGAGCGACCGGAGCGAACGGGGAAGGCGGGGAGGATGGATTCGACGAGGACCTCTCGCCGACCGAGGAAGCGACGATCGAACACCTCGCTATCGACGAGCGTACGCGCCTGGTTCGAAGCGCGCTCGGCGATCCGATCCGAACGATACTCGACCGCCCGGTTAGAGTCCTGTTCCCGACCGTTCCGCTCGCGCTCTGCTGGTTCGTGGTTCGTGCCTGGCTCGCCTGGAGGGACGGCGCGCTCGCGATCGGCACCCTCGACGATACGGTCGTCGGCATCGGAGCGGTGCTTCTGGGTACGTTCGCGCTCGTTCACGAGCTGCGCCGACGCCGGATCGAACGGGTGATCCCCGAGCTGCTCGATCGTCTCGCCAGCCTCAACGCGGTGGGCGTCTCGATCGTGGAGGCCTTCGATCGATTGGGGGGTCGGATCTCGGCGCACTCGACGCCGAGATCGCCCGGATCAATCGCGATGTCGTCTACAGCGCGAGCGTCGCCGACGCCCTCGCCCGATTCGACGAGCGGGTCCGAACGCCCGGTGCGACGCGCGCGGTGGCCCTGCTGCGGAACGCGATGCGTGCGAGCGGGGACGTCGCTCCCGTGCTCGGGGTCGCTGCCGAGGAGGCCCGGACCCGCCGCACTCGGAAGCGAAAGCTCCGCCAGGAGATGGCGACCTACCTGGTGACCATCTATCTCTCCTTCCTGGTCTTTCTCGCGATCGTCTTCGTTCTCGTTACCGTCTTCATGCCGACGATCCCCGCGCCCGCGGCGCTCGGCGATTCGGGCTTCGCCGGCGGGTCGGTCGGCCTCTCGGCGGCACGGAAAAACGCCTATATCCAGTTGCTCTTTCATGCCGCGGCGATCCAGGGCGTCGCTTCGGGCCTGGTCACGAGCCAGATGGCCAAGGGTACCCTGGCAGATGGAGCCACACACGCCGCGATCATGCTCGTGCTCGCCTACGGGGGCTTTTTCCTGTTCGCCTGAACCGGCCGCTGCCCCGTAGCTCGTGTTCCCGATCGATGACCAGCCTGTTTCTCCCTGAACGGCGACGAGGGTGACCGAGGGGTTCCCGGGGGAGCGCCTATCGCCGTGAATTTCAACTATCGGGAACTGAAAGCTGTATGGATCGGGTCCGAAGCCGCCGGGGCGTACGCGAGACCTACGACCGCATCGCGGCGCATTTCGCCCGGACGCGTGCCCACGCCTGGGAGGACGTCACCGACTTCCTCGACGGTCGGAAGGGCACACTCGGGTTGGACGTCGGCTGCGGGAACGGCCGCCACGCCGGCCCGCTCGCCGAACGCACCGATAGAGTGCTCGGTGTGGACGCCAGTCGCGAGGTACTGAGGGAAGCCCGTCGGCGCGCAGGAGAACAGGAATACGCCGACTCGCTCTCGCTGGTCCAGGGCGACGGGGCGAGGCTGCCGTTGTGTGCCGACACGGTCGATGTCGCGCTCTCGATCGCGACGATCCATCACCTGCCGGGTCGATCGAGCCGGATCGCGAGCCTGGCCGAACTCGCCCGCGTGCTCGCGCCGGGCGGCCGGGGGCTTGTCAGCTCCTGGTCAGTGACCCACGATCGCTTCGAGCGAACGACCGGCTTCGATACGACGATCGACTGGACGCTGCCCGACGGCGAGACGGTGCCCCGATACTACCACATCTACGACCCTGAGGAGTTCGACGCCGACCTCGCCGCGAGCGCGCTCGTCGTCGATCGAACCCACCTCTCACACGGCAACTGTTTCGGCGAGGTACGCGCGCCGGAGTGATTACCCGCGGTATCGGACTCCGGAATCGCTCCTCGAAGGGAAAGGATCTTAGTCGGTGCTCCGCAACTCGGCGACGTGCGCCGGTGTTTCATCGAGGGAAGTGAGGTGAAGCACGGGGCACGAAGCGAAACGGCGTGCGCCGGTGGTCTAGCGGTAGGACAATGGCCTTCCAAGCCATTAGCCCGGGTTCGATTCCCGGCCGGCGCATCTCCCTTCATGTCGGTCGATGGCCTTCCAAGCCATCAGCCCGGGTGAGCAAACCCCGAAGGGTTTGTCAACGCCGGAAGTCACAGCGCCCGAGTATACGAGGGCGATCGTCCCCCAGAAGTTCGATTCCCGGCCGGCGCACCTCCTTTCGCATCGAGCGATAGCTTTCCGAGCCAGTAGCCCGGACGAACAAACGCTTCGCGTTCGCAGACCGGATCAGTCACAGCCGGCATCCGGTAGTGCCGTCGCTCAGCGCGGGTGAACGCATGAAAAATGTTGCCCCTCGGAAAGAGGGTATCCGAACGCCTCGTGGACTCTACTGTAGCGAGCCCGAGTACGTCATCTGGCCGAGTGCGATGGCGTCCTGGTAGTCGAGGTCACCGTCGCCGTCGACGTCGAGCGCCTGCTTCTGTTCCTCGTTGAGGTCGAGTGCGCCCTGATTGGCGGCGGTAACGAGCCCGGCGTGGGCGACCGCATCGATCACGTTCACCTGACCGTCACCGGTGACGTCCTCGTAGACGCCATCGTCATCGGGGTCCTGGGGCGGACCCAGCGTGATCGTGATCCCGGCGAACTTGACCGTGATCTCCTCGGAGAAGACCGCGTCGCCACCATCGTCGCCATCGTCGCCGTCGCCGCCCTTCATGCCGTCGTGGCCGTCATCGCTGTGATCGTGACCGTCGTCGGCGTTCGCGCCGTGGTCGTGACCGTTCTTGTCGGCGTCCATCCCCTTATCGTGGGCCGCGGCCACCCCGCTGGCCCCGACCATCGATACTACGAGCAGTGCGGCGAGTGCGAGCGTACCGGCCCGCTTCGCCGCGTCTTTTGTTCCAGCCATGCTGCGTCAGTAACTTAGCATTATAGTTTATAAATCTTCTCTTAATCGGCTCCGATTCGGTCTTCGATCGCTCGATGGCACTCCTCTCCTCGTCGGATTTGCCTCTTCGGATGGCGCTCCTGGATAGTGGTATTGCTCTATTAGCGCCGGCCATCGAGGAACGGTTGTACTCGGTCGCGGTCGCGAGCGATCCTTCGGTTGCCGTCCGACTCTCACTCGGTCAGACCGTAGCCACGTCGGAACAGCCAGATGTCCGCGAGGACAACGGCGACCGTTGCGGCGGTGAGTACGGCAAGCGAGACGTTCGGGTCGATCTCGGCGATGCCCAGGAACCCATAGCGGACGCCGTCGACCATATAGACCATCGGGTTGACAAGCGAGACCGTCCGCCAGGGTTCACTGAGAATCGAGAGGGGATAGAAGACCGCGCCGATGAACACCAACGGTCGAATGATGAACTGATTCATTACCGCCAGGTCGTCGAAGGTGCTCGCCCAGAGCCCGCCGATCACGCCGAGCCCCGAGAACAGAATCGAGACGACGAGCACGAACGCGACGACATAGAGCGGATGGGCGAGGCCAACGGTCGCCACGCTGGAATCGAGAACGGTGAAGATCGCGCCGATGATCGCGATCAGCACGCCGACGAGGATCCCCCGTAAGGCACTCGTGACGACGTACGCAAAGACCATTTCCCGGTAGGACAGCGGCGCGGTCTGGATCTCCTCGATGTAATCCTCCCAGCGCCCGTGAAAGATGGTAAAGGAGGCGTTCTGAAAGCTCTGGGCGGTGACCCCGAGAACGACCAACCCGGGAAGAATGAACAGAACGTAGGAGAACTGGCCGTAGGACTCGATGCGCCCGCCGATGATGACCCCGAAGACGATGAAAAAGAGCGTGTTAGTGATCAGCGGCGGGAGGAAGGTACTCTGGGGCATCCGCACGTAGCGAAATATCTCCCGGCGCATCAGCGATCGAACGCCGATCGATACCACACTCACGCGAATCGCCTCCGGCGATGAGTGTGAGTACGGAACAGCTCTGCTGTGACTACACTCACGCGAACCACCGCCAGGTGGTGAGCGTGGGTACGGAGCGAGAGGTGAGCGAACACCGTGAGCGAACGGGAGCGACTACACTCACGCGAACCACCTCCGATGGTCGTTCGAAAGGCGCGAAGCGCCTCTCGTGACGACGAGAGAACAGACCCCCTCGGACCACGAGTGTGGGTAGGCAGTGGGAGCCGGGTGAGCGCTATCACGTCGTTGCCTCCGGTGATTCGAGTCGCTGGTTTTCCTCGCTACCGTCTTCGCTCCCGCTCGCTTCTTCTTCGCCAGTCAGATCGACGAAGACCTCCTCGAGGGACGCCGGCTCGATGTCGATGCTCGTCGCCCTGTAGTTCGCCCGATCGAGTCGGCGCACGAGTTCGGGCGCGACCGCGTTCGCGCGTTTCGCGGTCACGACGACCTCCCTGCCTTCGAGGTCGAGTGCCTCGATCGAGCCGCCTTCGAGGTCGCCATCGGCGATACCCGGTACTCTCCCCGGCGTCTCGGCGAGGCGGATCCGGAGGGTATCGGTGCCACGTCGGGTGAGTTCCGCGGGGCTGGCGACGGCGATCTTGCGCCCGCGGTCCATGATGGCGACCTCATCACAGAGCTGTTCGGCCTCCTCGATGTAGTGGGTAGTAAGCAGGACCGTGGTTCCCTCGTCGTTCAACTCGGTGATGATCCGCCAGAGGTCCCGTCGTAACTCGACGTCGACGCCGGCCGTCGGCTCGTCTAGGATCAGTAGCTCGGGTTCGGAGACCAGGGCTCGTGCGAGCACGAACCGCCGTTTCATCCCGCCCGAGAGGTAGGTGAATTTCGTATCCCGTTTCTCGTAGATACCAACGGTCTTCAGTGCCTCGTCGGCCCGTTCGGCTGCCTCCTTCCGTTCGACGCCGTGATAGCCCGCGTTGTGTATCAACACCTCCTTGATCGGAAAAAAGCGATCGACGTTGAACTCCTGGGGGGCGACGCCGACCTGGCTGCGGACCTCCCTGTACTCATCCTCGACATCGGCACCGAAGACGCGTGCGTCCCCGCCGGTCCGCTTGACTAGGCCCACGAGCACGTTGATGAAAGTCGTCTTGCCTGCGCCGTTCGGTCCCAAGAGACCGAAGAACTGTCCTGCCTCGATGTCGAGCGAGAGCCCACGGAGCGCCTTGATTTCCCCGTAGTCCTTTTCGAGATCACGTACTGAGACGGCGAACTGCGAAGACACTACCCGAATCGAGGGCAGGAACGTGATTAAGCGTGTCGCGTCGGCAGCGAAACAGCGTTTGAGGACGGCAGCGGGCGTGACTTCAGCCTGAGTGAGCAACGGTATTTTTGCTTAATCGATCCAAGAGACAATAAGTAGGTGGGGGCATAGGGGCATACACGCACTACGCGCGCGAGTGAGGGCCGTAGGCTCGAACGAGCGTTTTTGCTGCACGGTCGTTCCCGTTCGTTCCCTCCGGTCACTCACCTCCCACTCTCTGCTCTCGTTCGCTCGCTCCACTCGCTCACGAGAACGGATTTTTGCTGGTCCCGCAGCGAACGACATCGTTCGAGAGACGCCGAAGGCGTCTTTTATGATGATAAGACGGCGGAGCCGTCTTGAGCCACGAGTGAGCGGGGAGGCCAGCGAAAAGGTGGGTTTACAGCTCGATATACTCGACGATCTGATCGTTCTCGGTCGTATTGAGCGCGACGATCCGGACGTACTCCTCCAGACCCGAGCCGTCGAGTTTGGCGTTCAGTAGCGAGTCGACCTGGTAGACGCCGGCGGCGTTGGTCATCTCGATCTCGACGAGCACCGGGGTATCCTCGCCCGGTTCGAGCGTGACGTTACGAATCGCCTGGCTCGAAACGGTGTTGATCCCGCGGCCACCGCGCTCGTAGGGATTACGCGAGCGCCCGCGCTCCATATCCAACGCATCCGAGACCCGCAGGACGCCGGCTTCGAGCGTGAGTGGCTTTTCAGGAGTGTGGTGACAGAGGATCGCGTGCAGTACCTCGCCTTTCACTCGGACGCGATCGCCGGGATCGTAGAATTCGGGCAGAACGCGATCGAGCACGTCGGCAGCGAGCGGGATCGAGTAGTAGGGATGGTTCTCCCGGTGGACGACGTGGCCGATGTCGTGTAGCGTCGCGGCGAGTGCGATGATCACCGCCTCGTCGGCTTCCTCGAGGCCTTGATCGTTCGCCCCGTTGAATCGAACGTCGCCTTCTTTGAGCAGGCCGTACAGACAGAGCGCGCGGTGGCGCACGATATCGACGTGTTTCGCGCCGTGGTCGTTGTACCGCATCCGGGTAACGGGATTTACGTTCTGGGCGTCGAGGTAGGCTTCGATCTCGGGATCGTTCTCGACGAACGCGAGCACGCGATTGACCCGCTCGTCCGGGAAGGCGTGCTCGACATCGGGCGTGTAGGTCCGGCCGCTCGTGGCGGCTGCGTCGTCGCTCATACCCTGCGTTCGGGGCCGAGTCCGAAAAGTCCCGTCGCTGCACTCGTGGGAGACGGTCGATCGATCACGACCCGGTCCGGGTTCTGTTGATAGGAGCCCGCTCAGGCCGCGTCGGCGGCGGCCGTTTCGACTCCCTCGTAATCGGGCTCGGTGCTCGGCTCGCCGACCCACGCGTAGGTGACCGTCCCCTCATCGTCGATCACGAACACGGCGCGCTGGGCGAACTCACGGAGTCTCAGTTCGTCGAAGTCCATGCTGACGTCGTATTTCCTGATGAGTTCGCGGTTGGCGTCGCTGATAAAGGGGAAGTTCAGATCGTTATCCTCGCGGAAGGCGTTCAGCGCAAAGGGCGAGTCGACGCTCACGCCGTAGACGCTCGCGCCGATCGCCTCGTATTCGTCCATCCGGTCGCGAAACGTACACATCTCGCCGGTACAGACGCTCGTAAACGCCCCTGGGAAAAACGCCAGTACGATCGGGCCGTCCCCGAGGCGATCGGAAAGGGTGAACTCCTCGATATCGCCGTTCGCGAGCGGTGCGGTGAAGTCGGGTGCGTCCTCGCCCTCTCGTACCATAGGTTTCCCACACGGACAGGCCTAATAAACGATTGGCCTTCGGTGGCCGAGACGAACAAAAAGCCTATAATCGACAGTCAGCAATGAACGCGTATCGATGATACCGACGACCGCGCTCCAGATCGGCATCCCCGGTGGGCCGGAGTTGCTCATCATCCTGCTCATCGCGGTGTTGCTCTTCGGGGCGAACAAGCTACCGAAGCTCGCCCGATCGAGCGGGCAGGCAATGGGCGAGTTCCAGAAGGGACGCGAGGAGATCGACCAGGAACTCGAGAAGATGCGCGAGGGCCCGAGCGCCAGTTCCGATTCGGAGTCCGACACCGGGGCTACCTCGACGAGCGCCGATCGCTATCCTCCTCGGGGCAGGGCGTGTGGCCTAGCGGATAGGGCGAGAGGTTCCTAACCTCTCGATCACGGGTTCAAATCCCGTCACGCCCGCTTCGCACCTTTTTCCTGGCGTCCTCGCTCGCTTACTCCCTACGGTCGTTCGCTGCGGGGCCAGCAAAAACCCGTTCTCGTGAGCGAGTGGAGCGAGCGAACGAGAGCAGAGAGTGGGAGGTGAGTGACCGGAGGGAACGAACGGGAACGACCGTGCAGTAAGAACGCTCGCTCACTACGTTCGCTCGCGCGTGCTACATTCACACCTCCGACCACGCTGTGATCCCGTTGCTGACGCTCGTAGCCATTCGAAGTGTTCGACAGTGAGTGACGAACACAGTGTGAAATGCGCCGGCATCGAGACGCAGCGAAGACCTCTGGGTGGGAGCTACTGGGGGAATTCTAAACAGGCCGTAGACCCGTGCGAGAGTGCTACTGACCGGCGAATGCGAGTATACATGGATGGCTTTTTGAACCGCGAACTACGAGCGGGATTTAGTGTCGAACGGAGACGGCGGCTCACTCGCGTTGTTCAAGAATCGGGAGTTCTGTGCGCTCGCGGGCACTGCCTTCGCGCGCAGCCAGGCGTTCTCGACGATCCTGATCGCACTCGCGCTCTACGCCGATCAGTTCGGGACGACCGGCACGATCGAAGGACTATGGGGGACCGCCTTTGCGCTCGTCCAGTTACTGATCGTCCTCCCGCTCGGGCGGGCGGTCGATACCCACAACGCCAAGCGATTCCTGCTGGTCGGCTTGGTGTTGAACGTCGGCGTCTTCGCCGGGTTCTCGCTGGTCAGCGGCGTCGGGGGCGTGATCGTGATGCGGGTGCTCCAGGGCGTAGGTGCGAGCGTGCTCTGGCTCACTGGCTCGGCGGTCGTCGGGGAACTCAGCCCCGACGCCGAACGGGGCCAGTGGCTCGGCACCTACAACCAGGTCGGGGCTTTCTCCAGTCTCGCAGGCGATCTAGTGGGGGGTTTTCTGCTCTATGCCTATGGCTTTACGGCTACCTACGCCGCACTGAGTGCCGTCACGATCGCCGCGACGATCGGCGTCTGGCTGTTCCTCCGTGACGACCCTGGTGGGCAGACCGATCCCTCGGCGGTGACCGGCGTCGAGACCTTCCGAAGGCTGCTCGATCGCTCGGCGATCCGGGCGCTCGTGTCCCTCCGATTGGGGCTTAGCTTCGGGAAGATGGCGGTGATCGTCTTCCTCCCGATCTACGCGCGGACGGTCTTCGGGATGAATCCCTTCGCCATCGGCGGCGTGCTCGCCGGCGGGAAGCTCACGAAATCCCTCCTGCAAGGAGTGGTCGGCGGCTACACCGATCGCGCCGGGGGCAAACACCGCTTCGTGATCGCCGGCACGCTCACCTACGCACTCAGTGCGGCGATGATTCCGCTGGCCGGCTACGCACAGGGAGTGATCCCGCCGCTGTCGCTCTCGCTTCTCGGCACGTCGCTCTCGCTGGTCCCGGCGTTCGTGCCGCTGTTCGCCGCGTATGCCGTGATCGGCGTAGCCGATAGCCTCCGGCTCCCGGCGAGCATGGCGCTGTTCGTCGAGGAGGGCGAGCACTTCGATGCGGTCGCCGGCAGCCTCTCGTTGCGCTCGATCGCCTGGAAGGTCGGCCAGGTTCTCGGGCCGTTTTCGGTGGGCGTGATCTGGGATCTAACGTCGGTGGGTACGGCCTTCCTGACCGCGGCGATCTTCATCACCGTCTCCACGGGGGTGTTCGCCTCGCTCTATCACGTCGAGCCGGCACCCGACGTCGCGGCCGTGCCGGGCGATTGATGCTGTAAGAAAGTCAGAGAGTCGAACGTGCTGGTCCGCTCTCCCGCTGTCCGGTTAGCCTTCCTCGGGTTCGTCCTCGATCAGTTCGGTGACCTCGATCACCGACAGGGGCACGTCCCTGAGCGCGCCGCCGACCTCGCTTTTCGCGATCCGTTCGGCGTGTGATTCCCCGTCGGTGTTGAACACGCGCAGTTCGAGCAACAATCCGACGATCGCCGTGTTCGCCGCGACGAAGGCGGAGTCGAACGGTTCGCCACAGGCCGGACAGCCCGTGACGCCGACCTCGACCTCGACGTACTCCTTGTTTGCCTTGTTCAACTGCTTGCCCGCCTCGCTGACGGCGACGCCGATCGCGTCGTCGACGTCCTCGACGTCGCGAACCAGCCAGGCGGCTTCCATCGCGACGACGTAGTCGGTCTCGGAGTCGGCCATAACCCCCATGCGAGTTCGAGGGGTTCGTGCCTTCCGCTTCCGGCTGACCGTCCGATCCGGTCCGCTCGAGCCGTATCTCGACGCAGGTGCCGTCCGTCGTGTCGAACTCGATGCTCGCGTCGGAGCGTTCGATCACCCACTTGACGACCCACAGGCCGAGTCCGCTGCCGTGCTGCAGTGCCGTCTCACCCTCGCGTTCCAGAATTTCGAGTTCGCTGTCGGGGATCCCGGGGCCGTCGTCGCAGATGCTGATCGTCACTGCCGCGTCGGTCTCTGCGACGACCACCTCGACGGTCGATTGCTCCGTGTCGGCGTGTTCGCAGGCGTTCTCCAGTAAATTCCGGAGGGCGACGCCGAGCGACCGGTGGGCGGCGATCCGGCACTGGTCGGGGACCGTCGTCTCGATGGTTGCATCGGGGTACGCCCTCGAAACGCGGGCAACGGCGCTCTCGACGACGGCTGACAGGTCGACCTCCTCCGACTGGTTGGTGTCGTCAACGATCTGCTCGATCTCCCTGGCTTTCTCGCTCAGCGAGGTCACGCTGTCGACGCTCGCACAGATACGGTCGACGTGCCCGGTGATCTCGTCGCGGGTCAGTTCGTCGATGAGTTCCGCGTTGGACTCGATCACGTTCATGTCGTTGCGGATGTTGTGCCGGAGCACCCGGGTGAGGATCTGGCGCAGCAGCTCCAGATGTTCCTGTTCCCGGCGGAGCCGTTCGGCCGTCGTAACGGTCTGGACCGCGGCAGTCGCGTTCTCGGCGAGGATCTCGGCGAACTGGACGTCGCTCTCGTCGAAACTGCGGTCGATCGTGCCGACGCTCAACAGGGCTCGTGAGCCGATCGGGACGTACATCGTCTGCGTGAACACCTCCCTGTCGTAGGGGTCGTCGTCGCCGATCTCGTCGATCACCGTCTCCCTGCGGGTGAGCGCCCGGCCGTGTGGCGACTCCTCGACGTGGTAGGGCGGCCGATCCTCCAGGTCCTCGATCCGCGACCCGAACGAGACGTGGTGCAACAGCCCCGTCGAGGAGTCGTAGCGACGCACCGCGGTGCCCGGGAACCCGAGTACCTCGTTGGCCGCCTCCGCGGTCCGTTCCAGCACCTGTTCGACGGTGTCTGCCGCGAGCAACCGCCGGGTCGACCCGTGAAGCGCCCGCAGCGTCTCGTCGGCCGCCGAGTCGCCGTCGACACTCCGGAGCGTACAGCGGACTTTCGCCCCCGCCCCGTCCGCCTCGAACGGACTGACTGTCACCTCGTACTGTCGAGTGTCGCCGTCCGGGTGGAGTGTCACCCGTTCGGTCGCCTCCGAAACCTCACCATCCAGGACGCGACCCACCGCACACTCCCAGCGCCTGACGCTGGGACGGTCACAGAGCCCCATCTCGCGGAGCGTGCCCAGGTCGTTGCCCCGTATCTCCGCGACGGGCTTCTCGAAAACAACCACACAGCGCTCGTTGGCACCGCGAATCCTGTACTCGGCGTCGACGAGGAGCCCTGCTCCGGAGACGCCGTCCAGGGTCGACATCGCACAGTTCGACGTATTGGCGGAGTACCTACAAAGATGTTCACATTCATCCTGGAAATGGTATGTCTGTTGTGCCGGAGGCCGGGCTGGAGAACCTTCTTTCGAGGTATTATCCCCCGAAGAACCCGGAACCTTCCTGGAGAAATTAGTAAACTTCGTTATGAGATGGACAATGATTAACTATCTTCCCCCAGATGATCACGTGATGATATGCGATGGTTGTGAGTGAACATCAGGTACGAAGAGGTGTGTAAGCATGGAGTTCAACGGCACAGCGACGATAGAAAACGCATCGACAGAGGAGGTGTGGCTGGCGCTCTCGGACCCCTATATGATCAAGGAGGCGCTCCCAGGCTGCGCGTTCATCGTGGAGATCGAAGGGGACGAGGAGATCGAGGAGGCCGCCGAGCGGGCGCCGGAGGAGGATCCGGAGACGTTGCCGGAGGCCGAACCCGAGGAGATCGCCGAGCGGGCGTTCGTCGAGGGTGGTCGTTACGCGGCGCGCATGCAGATCAGCGTCGGCAGTGTCAAACCGAAGTTCGACACGATGGTGACCATCGACGACCGGGAGTTCCCCGAGATGAACGCGAGCGCCGAGGGCGAGTCGTCGAACAGCTCCTTCGAAATGTCCTCGGGTATGGAGCTAGTCGAGACGGAAAACGACGTCGACGTCGAGTGGTGGGCCGAAGCCGACGTGTTCGGCAGGGTGGCACAGATGGGCCAGCGGGTGATCAACCCCGTCGCGAAACGGGTGGTCGGCCGCTTCTTCGACGAGATCGAGGCCCAGTTGCAGGAAGTCAGCGAGGAG
>PXRA01000082.1 GCA_003021725.1 Halobacteriales archaeon QH_8_64_26 | reverse complement strand
CGTCTACCAGGACGCGATGACCGCGCGGAGAACCCGGGTACGCGACATCATGGGTGGTCGCCATATAGACCCGCCCGACACGAGGGTTTCCCGGCCGACGCGGCACGCTGCCAGGGATGAGGCCGGTCGTTAGTGTCTCGGGCGACATCTTCAGTAAGCAGCCACGGCTCTCTCGACAGGCCACCGAATGAACCGGAATCGGTTCGTCTCCCTCGCGCTGCTCGCGTTCGGGCTGATACTGGTAAGTTTCGTGGTCCTCGGGGTGAGCCGGATCGTCCTTCCCTACCGGACGGCCCGAGTCCTCGCCGCGCCGACAACGGTCGCGGCGTTCCTGCTCGTCTGTTATCTGTTCGTCCGCGCTACGCTTTCGGTACTCGGGATCAGCCCGATCGACGCGGAGTAGATCTTAGCGGCGAACAAGACGAACTATTATACCTGCTGAATCGATTTATCCAAAGTTATTTTCTGATCCAACAAAGCATGGCGCTGAGGTCAAAACCGACTGCTAATGCTTGCGGGAATACGTGCTGGCGGCGGTATCGTAGTCTTATATAACACGAAGGTGATTTTCCTTTGGTTCGTAGACTTTCCCCCCGTGTTGGAGCGATTCGATTATGTCTCTTGCGACTTCACGAGTGGGTCCACATTCTTCTGCATAATCCAATACTGCCGGGACAGGTACACCATGCCCATTTGATTCCTCCAACTCAGATATCATTGAGGAAACCTCTGCTGAGGTAGTGTCTTGGTCTCCAGAATTGGTCACACTATCCTTCTTATCGGATTCCTTGTTCGCCTCCGCTATCTCATGAAGGGATTCATGAGCGTCTCCATTTGATCGCTGACGCCGCGTATACGCCTCTAAAATACCGAGATGAGACGAAAGATCCTCAAGCTTACAATCAAGCACTGTGATCTCTCGGGGCGAATCGGAATCTGGATCGCTGCACAAGAACAGATACCGTTCCCCATTCGTAAGCATCCCCAGCTCGGCGCCGAAAATCCGCATATACCGCTTCAGTTGTCCGGTGTGATTATTAAGTCGCGTTCCTTCTTGTTTCGCTTCAATGATTACGGAATAGTTCGATCTTTCGTCTAACAGCGCGTAATCAGCCCGATCCCTGCTGTTGAGCGAATCAGATGAGTGTTCTAGTATCACCTCGGGGTGGTACAGATTCCATCCAAGTAGATGAATGAACGGCGAGATGATCTTGGTCTGTGTTCCGAACTCATCGAGGTCCTGCGTAGTAAGTATCGCTCTCGTGCGGGTGGCAAAGGATTCAATCGCGTTCTCAGTCAGGGGCGTAGTGAGTGCATCGTCAAGATACTCCGCGTCCCAGAACTCGGCTTGAACGTCGCCAAGAGAAATGATCGAGACACCGTCGAGATAGATGTCCACAGTTGACTTTCCTGCTTGCCTTCGGGTCCGAAGAACTCCGGTGAGTCTGATTCGGTCCCCGGTACTGGTCTCCCCTGTAATATCGTCCTTGAGTCGAACCGTTATTTCGTTCTCTGTTGCTGAGCCCGATTCGAGGAGTGGTATAAGTGTTAGCTCCTGTGAATCGACGAACTCAGATTGACTAGTGTTAACATTAAAACGGTCCTGACGCTCACAGCCCTGGCACTCGCAGGGCTCCTGGAAGTCCCCGTCGGTCTGAGGAATTCTAGTCAACGTGCCACAACGCTGGCATTCGAAGGCCGCCTGTTGAATCTTTGAACGGACGTCAGTTACCTCCCGGGTGATCCCACGTACGCTCATCAGTTGATCGTGCTGACGAGCGCGAATCTGCCCAATCTCGGTCGGATCGTCAAGGTCGATCCGAACGTGGGCCTGGTCAAGCCCGACATCGATCGGTAGGTCGTAAACTCGCAATGCTTCCTCTGCGTATTCCTGAAGCGGATCAGGTTGAGCGCGGTAGTCATCAGCGAGATCGGCATCGAACTGGTGGAGGTCGTTCCAACTGATATAGAGTGAACGCTGCTCGGAAGGATAGTTCTGGGCAAGTTCCCCGATCTCGTTGCGATAGTAGGTGTGGTAGAACTGCTTAAAACGATCTATCAACTCAGCGCTCTCCATAGTAACCATTGCTGAAGGTAGTGTGTTCCAGGCTATCAACGTTACTCCCTCAATTGAAGTGAGCGACACTGCACTGCGCTTTCGGTACTCGGGGTCAGCCCGATCGAAGCGGAGTGAGACTTTCTCGAATCGACGCCGGCGGAGAACGAACCGTTTTGCCCCCCGCCGAGAAAGCTCCCAGTATGCAGGTACGGACCGTCGCGGACCTCTCGCCGGCCGAACGCGAGGCCCTGTTCTCCCGCGAGGCCGGGATCGACGCGGTACGCGAGGACGTTCGGGAGATCGTCGCGCGCGTTCGCGAAGAGGGCGACGCCGCGCTCCGGGAGTACGCCCGCGAGCTAGACGATTGCGAAGTTGCCAACATCGAGATCACCGACGAGGCCGAACGCGCCGCCGAGACGATCGATAGCGATCCCCGGGCGGCGATCGAGACCGCAACCGCGAACGTCCGTGAGTTCCACGAGCGCCAGCTACCCGAGGACTGGCGTGCGGAGTTCGACGGGCGGGAGCTGGGCCGGCGCTTCCGACCGATCTCCCGGGTGGGTGCGTACGTCCCCGGGGGCGAGGCGGCCTACCCCTCCAGTGCGATCATGACGGTCGTGCCCGCGACGGTCGCCGGGGTCGGACAGGTGATCGTGACGACCCCGCCCGGCGACCCGCCGAACCCCGCGACGCTCGCCGCGATCTCCCTGGCCGGAGCCGATCGGGTCTTCCAGGCGGGCGGTGCCCAGGCGATCGCCGCGCTGGCCTATGGCACCGAGAGCGTCCCGGGAGTCGAGAAGATCGTCGGCCCGGGCAACGCCTGGGTCACCGCGGGGAAAGCCGAGGTACGAAACGACGTCGCGATCGATTTCCTCGCCGGCCCCTCGGAAGTCCTCGTGCTCTGTGACGGAAGCGCCGACCCGCGACTGGTCGCCGCCGACCTGCTCGCCCAGGCCGAACACGACCCCGCCGCGTCGGTGCTCGCCGTGACCGACGACGCCGATCTCGCCGAGGGGATCCTCGCGGAGCTAGAAGAACGAATCGACGAACGCGAGCGCGCCGAAACGATCCGGGAAGCGCTCGCGAACGACGCGAGCGGGGTCCTCCACGCCAGGTCGATGAGCGAGGCCGTCGCCATCGCCGAAGAGTACGCCGCCGAGCACCTCTCGATCCAGGCCGCAGACGACGAAGCCCTCCTGGAACGGATCAGTAGTGCGGGCAGCGTCTTTTTGGGGCCACACACTCCAGTAGCGGCGGGCGATTACGCCAGCGGGACGAATCACGTCCTGCCGACCGGCGGCGGCGCACGCGTGAGCGGGGGGTTGTCAGTCGATACGTTCCTCCGAGCGACGACCGTCCAGCGCCTCTCGTCCGAGGCCCTCGCGGATCTCGGCGGGACGATCGATACGCTCGCGCGCGCCGAAGGGCTGGAGGCCCACGCCGAGAGCGTCACCGCTCGTCTCCGCGAGCGCTCGGGTTCGGGCACGGAGACGAGCAGCGACCCGAGCACGACGACCGACGCGGGTGTCCAGCCCGATAACGGCCACGACGGCGCGTCGTGAGTGGCTGTCGTCGGTCGTTCCGGCCCTTTCCCCCGGAATCCAGACCCCGATCTGATAGCCCGACAGCGGCGTCAGCGTTAACAGCCTCGGTGCGAATATGTGAGGTATGAGCACCGAAGTTCCCACCGAACCGACCGAGTCGGTCCCGCAGATCGACGTCAGCGAAAGCGCTGCCGAGGAGGCCACCTCGCTGCTCGACGGCGAGGGCTACGACACCGACATCGCTGGCCTGCGCCTGTTCGTCCAGCAGGGCGGCTGTGCGGGACTGTCCTATGGAATGCGCTTCGACATCGAACCGGAGGACGACGACCGGGTCTACGAGCACAACGGGCTACGGGTGTTCGTCGATCCCGCGAGTATGCGCTACATCGAGGACAGTGTCCTCGACTACGAAGGGGGGCTCCAGGGCGCGGGCTTTCACGTCGAGAACCCGAACGTGGTCTCGGAGTGTGGTTGTGGCGAGAGCTTCCGAACGTAAGCCCCGCTCACCGAGATCGGTCGGCGGAATACTTCTTGCTCTCCCCCGGTGTGGCCCCGCGGGAGCGATCAGTGGTCGTCGTATTTCGACGTTCGATCACCGTCGAGCCGCTACGAGGCGCGGTCCGGTGATGACCTCGGCGTCGGTTTCTCGAAGCACGTAGTTGTCGGCGAACCGAACCTCGTCCCCAGCGGCGAGCCTATCGACGGAATCGGCGACCTGTGCGAGGACGCCGACGCCATCGAAGCGCGCGAGTGCGAGCCGGTTGGGCGAGCGAACGCCGTCGGGAGTAGCGTGTATGACCGTCACCGACGCTACGGTACCGACATCGAGGTCGTAGGTCTCGATGGTATCCGACCCACACTCAGGGCAGATCGGTTTCGTGTAGTACCACCGATGGGTACACTCCACACACCGGTACGCACGGTCAGCGCGGTCGGTCCGATCGGCTCGGAGCGAGGTCATCGTGCCTCCAGCAGCGTACACACTGCGTTGTTCCCGAAGCCGGCGACGTTGAGCGCGAGTCCCGTCTCCGCGCTTGCGACCTGGCGACCGTCGGCGGTCCCCGTGAGCTGCCAGTACAACTCGACCAGTTGAGCAACGCCGGTCGCGCCCAGGGGGTGGCCCCGGGCCTTCAGGCCGCCGCCGGGGTTCACCGGAAGCGGACCGTCCCGTTCGGTCTTCCCTGCGATAGTCGCCTCCCAGGCCGTCCCCGGGTCGTAAAAACCCAGTTCTTCGAGTTCCAGCCACTCGAGAATCGAGAAGGCGTCGTGAATACAGGCGACGTCTACGTCCGCGGGCGCTCGCCCGGCGCGGGAGAAGGCACGTTCCCCGGCCGTGCCGGCGCTCTCGATGGCGAGTAGGTCCGGTCGCTCGGCCACGGCGTGTGTGCCGGTCGCCCCCGCCGTTCCTCGGATCGCGACCGGCCCGTCGGCAGCGGTGAGGACGATCGCGGCCGCGCCGTCGGTCGTCGAACAACAATCGTAGAGGCGAAGCGGCGAGGCGATCAGCGGGAAATCGAGAACGTCGGCGACCGTGATCTCGCGGCGGAACTGGGCGATCTCGTTCGCGATCGCGTTGTGATGGTTCTTGACGCCCACGCGGGCGAGCGCTTCCCGGTCGCCCTCGTACCGATCGAGATACGCCGCCGCTGCGAGCCCGCCGAAGCTCGGCAGGGTAATCCCCTGTTCGTACTCCCGGTCGTGGGTGAGGCGACTGATCGCCTCGGTGACTGTCGCCGTCGATCCGGACATCACCTCCGCACCGATAACGAGTGCGGTCGATGATTGGCCACTCCTCACGGCCTCGACGGCCCTGAGAACGCTGCTCGCACCGCTCGCGCTCGTGTTGTCGATCGTATCGGCGGCGACGCCGGTGAGTCCGAGCGCGCCACAGACCGCGTTCGCGAACCCAGGACGATCGCCGGAGGCCCCACCGAGCATCGATCCCACGTGGACGCTCGTCACGTCGGTTCTCGACCGATCGGCGTCCGTCAGCGCGCGGGTCGCCGCACGCGTTGCGAGCGTGAGGAGGTCGTCGGAGTGTTCGGCGGCGAAGCGCGTCGTTCCGACCCCCGCGATCGAGGGGGCTCGCTCACTCACGGCCGAACACACCTCCTTCGGCGAGGTCGTCGAGTTCGGCGTCGGTGTAGCCGACGTCTTCGAGGACCGCGCGAGTGTGTTCGCCGAGCGCTGGCGGGGGTGTCTCGAACCCGCTGTCGGCGTTCGCGTAGTTGAGCGGGTGTTCGACGACGGGTATCGAGCTGAACTCCGGATGATCGAGTTCCTGGACGACGCCGCGGGCCTCGCTCTGGGCGTTGAACGGGGCGTCTTCGACCCCGAAGACCGGTCCGGCAGGAACTCCGGCGTCCTCGGCGAGAATTTCGATCCACTCCGCGGTCGTCCGTGAGTCGAGTTCCGCTTCGAGTTCGGTTTCGAGAGCGTCCATGTGCTCGACGCGGTCGGCGTTCGTCTCGAATCGGGGGTCGTCGAGGAGGTCCGGGCGGGCAATCGCTTCACAGAACGCCGCCCAGAGCTTTGCGTTGAGGCAGGCGACGTTGAGGAAGCCGTCCGCGGTCTCGTAGGTCTGGTAGGGAGCGAGCACGGGATCCCTGGTGCCCATTCTGGTGGGACTCTCGTCGGCGAAGACCGTCCCCGCCTGTTTGGTGAGCCACGGCAGTGCGGCGTCTAACATCCCGAGATCGATGTACTCCCCCTCGCCCGTTCGATCGCGCCGGTAGAGCCCGTTCATCACCCCGAAGGCAGCCCACATCGCCGTGATCAGATCGGTCATCGGGAGCCCGACTTTCACCGGTCGTCGGTCCGGTTCGCCGGTGACGGACATGATCCCGCTCATCCCCTGTACGAGTAGATCGTAACCCGGCCGTTCGCGCCACGGGCCGGTCTGCCCGAACGCCGAGATGGCGACGTATACCAGCTCCTCGTTGTACCCCCGGACCGTCTCGTAGTCCACGTCGAGTTTCGCCGCGGTGCCGGGCCGGTAGTTCTGGAGGAGAACGTCGGCCTCCTCGATGAGATCGTACAGCGCCCCCTTCCCTGCCTCTGTGGTGAGGTCGAGTTCGATGCTCTTCTTCCCGTAGTTCACCGACCAGAAGTACGGCGATTCGCCCTCGACGAACGGCGGACCGGAGTGTCTGTTGTCATCGCCGCTGTCCGGTCGTTCGACCTTGATGACCTCCGCGCCCTGGTTCGCCAACATCAGCGAGCAGAAGCCCCCGGTGACGAACGTGGTCAGATCCAGTACCGTGATCCCGTCGAGCGTGTACGCGCGTCCGGTCGTCGTCTCCTCGTCAGTTCTGTCGTCGTTCATTGTTGTCTGAGGTCGCGGAATCGTGAAATCGTGAAGTCGTGATACCGTGATGTCGTGTTGCTCGCTGCCCGGCTCGATAGCTCGGCGCTCATCGAACCTGGACGACGATCGATCCCTCGACGCCGGTCTCGGCGAGGTGCCGGTAAGCGTCCGCCGTCTCCGCGAGGTCGAATCGCGAGTCGATGCCGGGCTCAAACCGGCCGTCCGCGAGGCGGGGCGCGATCGCTTCGAGCAGCGGTCGCTGGTCCTCGGCCGAGGCGACAAGCGACATGAATCGGAGGTCCGCGTCCGCCTGTTTGGCGGTCATCGAGAGGTCGCTATCGAGCGAGATCGGTTCGTCCTCGCCGATGACGACGATCGAGCCCCCGCGTGCCAGTGCGGCGAGAACCGCGGCGAGGTTCGCCCCGGCGTGTGATTCGAGCGCGACGTCGATCGATCCGCCGGCGGCAGCCGTGATCTCGCCTGCGAGATCCGTTGTCCGATAGTCGACGACCCCTTCAGCACCGAGGTCGGTCACGAATTTCTGGGAGGGTGGTCGCGCGAGACCGACAACGGTCGCGCCGGCGGCGCTCGCGACCTGGACGCCAGCGTGTCCGACGCCGCCCGCCGCCCCCGAGACGAGACAGCGATCGCCGAGACCGAGCCCGCCGCGGGTAACGAGTGCACGCCAGGCCGTCGCGAAGGTCATCGCCGCCGCCGCACCCGCCTCGAAGGACACTGCCTCCGGGAGGCCCGCGAGAACCGACGCCGGCACCGTGATCGCCTCCGCGATCGTCCCCTCGTCGATGACCCCACGGCAGGTCCCATAGACTCTGTCCCCGGGTTCGAAGTCGGTGACGTCGCTGCCGGTCTCGGTGACGACGCCCGCGACGTCCGAGCCGATCGTCCGCGGGAGGTCGCCGACGCCGGCCGCTCCCGCCCGGACGTAGGTGTCGATCGGATTGATGCTCGCTGCGTGAACGGTGAGGAGGACCTCGCCGGCTGTGGGGGTCGGCCGGTCGACCTGGTCCACCTGGAGGACGCTCTCGTCGCCGTACGCGTGGTATCGAACCGCTCTGATCTCCTCGGTGCTCATCGTCCCTCCGTGTCGCTCGTCGTTTCGCTACCGACACTCGTCTCGTCGCTCGTACTCGTCTCGCGGTCGGCTCTCCGCTCGTCGCTCGTCGCTCCCTCGCTGCCGTCCGTCGGGACGTCGCCGCCGTATCGCTCTTCGAGGAGGTCGTCGTAGGACTGTACCTGCTCGACCGGGTAGCGACCCTCCGGCGGGCTCCCGATCGCGATAACCCGACAGGGCCGGTCGTAGGGGTTGTGAAGCAGATGGGCAATTCCCGGCTCGAAGGCGACGAGGTCGTCCGGGTCGAGGACGAACGCGTCATCCTCGACCTCGACCCGACAGCGGCCGTCGAGAGCGTGGAAGAACTCCGTCTGGTTCTCGTGGTAGTGATAGGCGTTCTGGGAGAGCCCTGTCCCCGTATCGAGGGTCGCGACGTTGTAATTGTACGCTTCGAGGTCCAGCTGCGGGGAGACTTCGTAGCGCTGCCCCGGTTTCTGTGCGTTCGTTTCGAGGTCGGTCAGGTTCGCTCGTCGATATCGGTTCGTCATTGGTTCGTGATCGGCTTGTCGGTGGTCTACGATCGGTCGCTCAGCCGGTCGTTCGCTGGTCGATCGTCGATCGGTCGTTGGTTGTTCGCGCTGTTCGTTCTCGTCGAGTCACCGCCGGGTTAGGAGAACCGGGAGGCCGTCGCGGCGAACAACCCCTCGACGTTCGCCGTGAAGTAGAGCAGGCCACCGAGGGCGGCAGCCGCCAGTGCTACCTGTGCGAGTAGCATCGGCGCGAACACCGTTGCGAGACCGAGGGCAACGAAACCGACCCGGATCGGCAGGGACAACGCCTCCGAGACGCGGCCCGCAGCGCCCGCAGCGATCGCGACGAACCCGACGAGGACGACCGCGAACGCGAGCAGGCTCGCCAGGCTCGGATCGAGCAACGAGGAGTTGAACACGAACGCGTAGGGCAACAGCAACATCGGGAAGCCGATCTGCATCGCGCTCACCGTCGTCTCGATGAATCCCGAGTCGGCGATCCCCTGTGCGATCACGATCGAAAGCGCGATCGGTGGGGTGATGTTCGAGACGATCGCGAAGTAGAACACGAAGAAATGACCGACGAGGGGCTCGAACCCGACGCTTATCAGTGCCGGTGCGACGAGCGTCGCGACGAGGGTATAGGCTGCCGTCGTCGACATGCCCATCCCGAAGACGATCGAGGCGGCCATCGCCAGGGCCAATAGCACCAACACCTCCCCGCTCGCGAACAGTATCATCTGCGTCGATAGCTGCTGGGCGAAGCCGGTGACGATCAGTGCCCGAACGACGATCCCCAGACTCGCAAGGATGATCGTGATGTCGACCGTCGCATCGACGCCGCGGCGCATCCCTTCGAGCGTATCGCGCGCGAAGACCCGAACCTTCGAGTCCACAGCACTGTTCGCATCGGTCAGTCCCTCGTAGACGTTACGGAGGAGGCGAACACCCGAGAGCGTCACGATGCTCCAGAAGCCCGCGAGCATCGGGTCGGACTGGATGACGACCAGGAAGTACAGCAACACGGCGAACATACTGATGTACTCGATGCTCCGGAGTGCGTTCAGGAGTTGATCGAAGACGGTGTGACCGTCGTCGACGTTCGATTCGATGTCCGATGTCGGCGTGTTCAGCGAGACGCCAACGGCGACAGTTAGGAAAAACAGGATCGCGGGCAGCGTCGCGGCGACGATGATCTCGGAGTAGGTCGGGTCGATCAACTCGGCCATCAGGAAGGCACCGGCACCCATGATCGGCGGTAGGACCTGGCCGCCACAGGATGCTACCGACTCGATAGCGGCCGCAACCCGGGGCGGGTAGCCGTTTTCTTTCATCAGCGGAATCGTGAAGGTCCCCGTCGTCGCCGTGTTCGCCGCCGTCGAGCCGTTGATCGATCCCAGAGCGGCGCTCGCGGCGACCGCCACCTGGCCGATCTCGATCCGTCGGTGTTTCAGTGCCAACCGCGACATACCCTTGATGAACGTCGCCATCCCGCCGTACTTCTCGAGTAACCCAGCCAGCATCAGGAAGATGACGACCCAGGTAGCCGATATCTGGAGCAACTGGCCGAGAACCCCCTGGAACTCGACGGTATTCGCCGAAACGATCCGTACCGGTGAGAGCCCTCGATGATTGAGTATCCCCGGCATCAGTGGCCCGAAATACGAGTAAACGAGCCCGAGAACGGCAATACCCGTTATCAGTTTCGATACCGAGTACAGCGCGATGAGGATGAGCGCAAGTAACAACGTCCCCATGAGCAGGTCCGTCGAGGTGTAGGAACCGGAGCGGAGAACGATCTCCTGGTAGGTACTGGCCAGGTAATAGAGAGGCACGACTGCGAGGATGCTGTAGATCGCATATCCTACGCTCTTCAGTTTCCCGCGAGTGCTCGTCCGATCCGTCCGGAGCAGACCCAACCAAGCCCACGCGACGAGGACCAACGCCAAGTGGACGACCCCGTGTTGGCTTCGCGGTATCTGTGCGGTAAAGCCATACCAGAGGTGATACGCGAAAAAGACCGCCGAAAGGACGTATACCAGTAGCTCCAGCCATCCCTTCTTCAGGGCGGATTCCTCGTAGGACGTCGCGAAGCGCTCGTCGATCTGGCGCTGTAGATCCTCGAAGGTGCGTAGAGCGCTCGACTCGGAGGTAGATTGTGACATCGTTGTGTGGCTCGTCTGATAGTATGGCCGGTTACGAGGAGTTGGTGCCGTTGGTCGCGTTGGACCCGTTCATCTCCGCTTGTGGTGGGGCAGTAAGCGAATCGGAGTACTCGCTCCAGAGCCCTTCTTCCTGGTAGTACTGGTACGCGCCAGCGTGGATCGGGACGTCGGGGTGAAGCGTGCCGAGGAACTCCTGGGGATCCGGGAAAAAGCCCATTACCTCGTCCTGTTCGACGAGTTCTTCGGCGCGTTCGTAGGAGAGCTTCGTCAGCTCGTAGACTACCTCCGGGCTCAACATGTCCGCTCGGGCGTTCCAAAGGTAGGTGAGCGTGAAGGCGTCGATGCTCTGGGAGACGTTCTCCGAGATCGCGCTCCCGTCGATCTGTACGTAGGAACTGAACCCCAACTCGTTGGCGAGAACCGACTGGGTCTCCTGTGATAACGGTAGCGGTTTCCAGTTGACCGTCGAGTCGATCTCCTGGAACCACCCCTGGGGGATAGTGCCGTTCGTCGCCCACGTAAATGCCGCGTCGACACGCCCGCCACGAAGCGCGGAGGGGATGTCCGCAAAGGCCATGTACCGGGGCTGGACGTTCCCGAGACCGATCTCCTCGTCGATGATCCGCTCGACGGGCGCACGGGTCCCCGAACCGGCCGAG
>PXRA01000075.1 GCA_003021725.1 Halobacteriales archaeon QH_8_64_26 | reverse complement strand
ACGACTCGCCACTGCGACCGGATCGACCCGGGAACGCGTTCAAGCCCGAGGTCGAACCGAAGGAAGGCGAAGCGGTGCTCGGCAAGGAGGTCAACAGCGGGTTCGTCGGGACCTACCTCGAAGCCCGATTGCATGGTGTGGGTGCCGAACGCCTCACCCTCGTCGGGTTGACGTTTCTAAGCGGAAGCCCTGCCGTTCACGGCGGGGTCCGAGAGACAGCGCAAGAGAAGCCGATCAACCGCCCTCGGAGGATCGATAGCATGGCCGGGTATTCCACCGGGCCGAAACACCTATGTCTATATATCTACACAGGTGACGTGTGGCGAATTTGGTGGATCGGACCTACGTCTGCTCCATTCGGAATCAGTCACAGGTCTCCGATCCGCTCAACTTCGCCGGGTTCGCCGCCGCAAAGTTCTGGAATGTAGCCCGATGGACGGCAGGCCGCATCTGGAACGAAACCGGCCGGATTCCCGAGGCAAACGAACTACAGTCGTGCCTCCAAAGCCACGAACGCTACAGGGACCTTCGTTCTCATTCCAGTCAGCGAGTTCTCCAGGAACTCGGCGAAGCGTTCAACGGCTGGTACGGCCATCGTGGAAACGGGAACGAGACAGCGAACCCGCCAGGCTACAGAAAGAACGGCGGCGACCACCCACGCGCCACCGTTACGTGGGAAAACAAAGGGTTTCAAATTCGATCCGAACGGCTACGTCCGCCTCTCGAAAGGACCGAACGCCAAGGGGTATTGGTCGGACTACATCCTCTGTGCGATCGACGCCCCACCGACCATGCCCGATCCAGAGAGGATCGACGTTCGGCAGGCCCGCGCGGTCTACGACGAGGGCCAGGGCAAGTGGGAACTGCACCTCGTCTGTAAGGTTGAGAAAGACGCTCCCGACAGCCCGGGCGACGGGACGACCGGCATGGACCTCGGCATCAGCAATATCGCCGCCGTGTCGTTCGGCAACGAGACGTTGCTATACCCCGGTGGGTGGCTCAAGCAAGCCAAGCACTACTACAAACAGATCGAGTACGAGTGCGAAGGCGAAAACGGTCTCTCCGACCGCGCCCGGTGGGCGAAACGGAAGCTCCGCCGGAAGCGCGAGCACTTCTACCACGTACTCTCGAAGCGGATCATATGCGAGTGCGTCGAGCGCGGCATCGGCACGCTTCGGGTCGGCGACCTCGCCGGTATTCGCGCCGAGGAGAACGGCGACGGGCGGAACTGGGGCCGTCACAACAACAACAAGCGGTTGCACGCATGGGCGTTCTCACAGTTTACCTCGATGCTCGAATATAAAGCTGAAGCCGAAGGTATCGAGGTGGTCGTGGATACCGAACGCGATACCTCCAAGATATGTTCGGTCTGTGGCCGGGAACGCAAGGCGAACCGCCGGCACCGCGGACTCTACAAGTGTGACCGGTGTGGGTTCGTCGGGAACCGCCACGACTCGACCGAGTTCGACTCGCCGCTGCGACCGGACCGACCCGGGAACGCGTTCAAGCCCGAGGTCGAACCGAAGGAAGGCGAAGCGGTGCTCGGCAAGGAGGTCAACAGCGGGTTCGTCGGGACCGACCTCGAAGCCCGATTACATGGGGTGGGTGCCGAACGTGTCACCCTCGTCGGGTTGACGACCGATCACTGCGTTTCGACGACCGCGCGGACCGCTGCGAACCTGGGCTTCGAGACGGTAGTCGTAACCGACGCGACGGCGACGTTCGACCGCGAGGGGCCGAGCGACGTCGAGCTGAGCGCACGCGAGAGCCACGACGCGGCGCTCGCCCATCTGCACGAGGAGTTCGCTTCGATCGTCGATACCGCCGACCTGCTCTGGTCGTCGGTCGGAGCGACCCGTTCCGCACGGCTTTTGAACACCGGTGAGCAAGGGACAGGCGAATGCTTTCGAGAGGGTGTGAACAGTGCGCCAAAGGGGGCAAGATGGTGCTGTTCGTCTATGGGTATTGCGACCAACGCGATTGCTTCTACTGTCCGCTCGGCGAGAACCGGAAGAACGTCACGCAGGTCTACGCGAACGAACGCGAGGTCGAGTCCGAGGAGGACGTCCTCGCCGAGGCCGAGCGGATGGGCGCACTTGGGACCTCGATTACAGGTGGTGAGCCCCAGGAAGCGATGGAACGGACCTGTCGCTATCTCCGCCTACTCAAGGACGAATACGGCCCCGAGCACCACACTCACCTCTATACGGGAATCACCGGCGGCAGGCAGAACATGCGCCGCCTCTCCGAGGCAGGCCTCGACGAGATCCGCTTTCACCCACCCTACGAGCAGTGGGGCGATCTGCACGGCACCGACTGGGAGGATATCCTCTATGTCGCGCGCGAGGAGGGCCTGACGCCCGCCTTCGAGATCCCCGGGATCCGCGCCGAACCCGAATTTCTCGACTTCCTCGACGAGGGAGCCGCGGACTTCTGTAATGTCAACGAGTTCGAGATGAGCGACGGGAACTACCGGCGCATGCAGGAAGCCGGCTTCGAACTCCGCGAGGGCCACATGAGCGCGGTCGATGGCAGCCACGACGCCCTGGAGATGGCGAGCCATCCGAAGGTCTACTTTTGTACGAGCGTGTTCAAGGACGCCGCCCAACACAGAAATCGGCTCCAGCGGATGGCCGAACGCGTTGGCCGGGAGTTCGACGAAGTAACCGACGACGGCACCCTGGTCTACGGCAAGACCTGGGAGAGCGCCGCGCAACTAGCCCAGCTCGGCGTTCCCGAGGAGTTTTACACCAGCAAATCCGAACACGTCGAACTCGCGTGGTGGCTGCTCGAAGAGATGGTCGAGGAAGGCGACGTCGAGCGCGGCGAAGTGATCGAGCAGTACCCAACCGTCGAGGGTACCGTCGTCGAACGCACGCCGCTAGCTTAACGACTAATTAAGAGCTTGGTTCTCGGTATAGCATACGCCGCATACAGCGCAGCGTTTCCCCGACCGACCGCAGGGAGGGAGCGGTAGCGGGACGGGGGTGCGCGCTGTTCTGTTCACGAGAGCGTGGCTCTCGTGGGCTAATCGGAAGCCTCCGGCTTCCGATGATGATGCAGATTTTGCCGAGCGAGCGACTGAGCGGAGTCGTTCGAAACGTCGAAGCCGTTTCGTGATGACAGAAGAGCTTCGCTCTTCTGAACCACGAAGGAGCGAGCGCAGCGCAAAAGGTGCGTAAGGGTTTAGAGCGCTGCCTCGCTATAGATCACGATGCCCGAGTGCCCCCTCGCCGACGACTGCCCGAGCTACTCCGAACGGGTGACCGGTATGGGCTGTCAACACTACGGCAATCGCGGCGGCGCCGAGTGGTGTAGCCACTACAACTCGCCGATTTCGGAGCTGAAATCCCAACCCGTCAAGCCCGGCGAGGAAGTCGTCGTTGACGTCTTCGACATCCACCGCTCCGGTGCTGGCGTCGGCCGGACCGACGACGGCTACGTCATCCTCGTCGATGGAGTGTTGCCCGACGCCCGGTCGCGCGTGGAGATCAAGACGGTACGCCAGAACCACGCCCAGGCCGAGGAGTTAGAGCGCCTCCCGCTGGAAGACAACGAGAAAGAGGAAAGCGAGACGAGCGAGGACGCGATCGAAGAGATCGGAAGCGACGGCGAGGACGCCGACACAACGAGCGATGAGGGGACCTCACAACGCCGTCGTCGTCCCGAACGGTTGGGGAGTCGCGAGAACTTCTGGGGCGGTTGAGAGGGACAACGCAACGTCAGTACGGTAGAAGCGGCGACGCCAGGTACAAGCGCTGCGGACACGAACCGGGACACGGGCATGAGTATGGGTGTGTGGGAGCACGCGGGACGATCGGACCGATGACCGAGAACGGAGCCAGCGGCGCAGTAGGGCTGCTCGAAGAGATCGGCTTCGAGGCCGAGCGGAGCGTGTTGACCCGCCGGCAGGCCGAAGTACTCGCGCTCCGCGAGCGCGGGGCCGCCCAGGCCGACATCGCCGCTCGGCTCGGAACGTCGCGGGCGAACGTATCGAGCGTCGAGGCGAGCGCCCGTGCGAACATCGAGAAAGCCCGCGAAACGGTTGCGTTCGCCGAAGCACTCCGTGCTCCGGTACGGGTCCCGATCAAGCAGGGTACCGATCTCTACGACGTTCCCTCCTTGGTCTACGATGCCTGTGACGAGGCCGGCGTAAAGGTCAATCACACGGCTCCGGAACTGATGAAGATCGTCGGCGATGGAGCAGGCGATGCAGTCGCCGGCCGCGAGGTGAAAGCACGGCTTTATGTCGGCGTGACCAGCGGGGGAGCCGTCCGCGTCCGTCGCTCCGAGGCGTAAGGTCGTTTGACCGGACTACCGCGATCGTATCGTATAGTATGGCGAACGCCCTGGGAAGTCTCACCAGGTCTCGATGCGCTGTTCCCGAATGTCCTCGACACAGCCCTCACAGTCGGGATGGTCGGCCTCGTAACACTCCGGTCGGCCCGCCTCGTCGACACGAACCGTCCGGCGCTCGGCGTACCGCCGACAGATGATCTTGGCCCCGCCGTCCTCGTCGGTCGGGAGCCCACGTAGCGCGGTCGCTTTGGCTTCGTCGTAGGCTCGTCTCGCCTCGGCGTACTGGCGGCCGGCCGTTCGAAGCCGTTCCTTGAGGAGCCATTCGATACGGCGACGGTTGCTCATCCACTCTTCCTTAGCGGCCGGTGCGGAAAGGATCGTCGCTGCTATCGGCGTCCGATGGACCGGACTGCCATACCGGGCTCGGAGGTGACCTCGACCGACGACTTCCACTTCCACCCCGCACGGGGAAGTTTTTATACGATGGCCGGCCAAGCGTCGGTTGTCTCCCATCAAGAAACAAGGCGGAGACAGAAAGACCATGACGGACGTATACCAGCACGCAGTAGACGTACACGAGCAGTTTTCG